>DCIF01000047.1:7082-19777 GCA_002315795.1 Bacteroidales bacterium UBA1733 | reverse complement strand
AAGGAGGCTCCTAACTACTCAAGAGGAGAATAATGAAAAGACTTTTATCACTCATAATGCTGCTCCTTTCAGGGGCAGCATTATTTGCTCAGTCGCATGAAGTCCTGATTACCACTAACATGGGAAATATGCGTATCATGCTTTATGACGACTGTCCGAAGACGGTAGCTAACTTCTTAGGGAAGGTTCGTAGTGGCTATTATGATAATTCGCTCTTTGGTCGCGTCATACCAACCTTTATGATTCAGGGTGGTGCGCCAGACAGTAAAACTGCTGGTCCTGGCCAAAGCATCGGTTGGGGAGATGTCAGTGAAGAGATTCCTGCTGAAATACGTAAGCATCACATTCCGAAGAAAGGTGCGCTCTGTGCTCCTCATCGTGAAGGTGTAGTCAACTCAGATATGTCTATGTTCTTCATCGTGGAGGGTTATCAGATGTCTGATGCAACACTCAACAACTGGGAGAAGACGCATAATGCCGAAGCCAGGAAGACGGCTAAGAAGCGTGTGATGAACAAGGCTGTGATTGATAGTCTTGACATGCTCAAGACCGTCGATGCCATGGCTTACAATCGGTTAGCTCGTCGTGTGAACCATGATATTGACAGTATTGCCCGCACACTTCCAGGAACGCGTTTCTTTACTCCGGAAGAGCGCGAAGCCTATACGACTGTTGGTGGCGCTTATCATATCTATGGCGAATATACCTGCTACGGCGAAGTGGTAGAAGGCCTTGAAGTGATCAGCAAGATTGCAGCTCTTGAGAGCAATGTGGCCAACCGTCCACGCACAGATGTGCGAATGAAAATCAAGGTTATCAAATAAGTTCTGGCAATAATAAAAGAATTAGACAAAGATGCGATTTAAAATCATTTAAAAAAGAAAATTTTATCTTGATATTTTTGTTTAGTTCGTATTTTTTTACGATATTTGCAGCGAAGAAGTGTCTCTCATTTCTTCGCTGTATTTTATGTCTCATAAGTTGTCAAATTATTTATATGTCTTTGACTCCAGCTTTTACAAAGAATAGTCAAATTTTCAAATTGGCAGACTACATTGCTAGTAGCCATCTCTCATTTGATGTATTCGATACCATACAAAGAGTTTTCCTTCTGAGCAACAGAGTAAGCTCGGTACTGATTAGTGTAGATGATGATAGTGTCATCTACATGTCATCGACGATGATTGCTGACGTCACTAAGCTTACTCCAGAGACAGATATTGAGGTAGTGACCTACAATGATTGGCGCAAGGAGATCGCTGAGACATTTGCCTACGACTATGATCGTAGTCGCTTTACTCGCAGCACCCTGCTTGAAACACTCCGCTATAAGGTCCGCGATCATCAGCGCTATTCATTCGTAGCACATAAGCGTGACGGTTCCAATAATGAGAGTGTTGTCAAATATACTTTCGTAAGCCTTGGCAAGGATGCTAAGTTTATTCTGGCAACTCAGCAGGAAATTACACACAACCTGGAACATGACATTCTCACAGGTGGACTGAACCGTGCCGGTCTGTTGCGCGAACTCCAGAACAAGATTGAGATGAGCGATCCGACGTCTGAACTGGTACTTCTCTATTTCAACATCCAGAACTTCCGCATGATCAATGAGTTCTATGGTGATGAGGTAGGAGATAAGGTCTTGCAGTTTATGTACACCAAGATCGTATATTCGCAGTTGCATCCGATTTCATACGCTCGTATGGAATCTGATAAGTTTGTCTGTCTGGTGCCGAAGGAATATTACGATACAGAAATCATTGATCACCTCTGCCGTCAGGAGTGTGAAATTGAGCATCTTCGCATCCCTTTCCAGTGCCAGTGTGGCATCTATTTTATCAAGGATGTTCTGATGACTCCAATCAATGCCATCAACCGTGCTAAGTTGGCTGTAACCTTTATCAAAGATCTTTACATCAAGCCGTGGATGGTCTTTGAGGATTACATGCAGAATAATTATTTCTCAGACAATGAGGTCCTGCTGTCGTTTGAAGAGGCCCTGAACAATAATGAGTTTGTTCCTTATTTTCAGCCAATTGTTGATGCTCAGACCGGTCGTATTGTGATGGCTGAAGCTTTGGTGCGCTGGGTATCTCCTAAGCATGGAATCATTTCACCAACGCTCTTTATTCCGATCCTGGAACGTCATGGAGGCCTTTCGCGTATTGATATGCTGATGGAGGGCAAGATCATTGAAATGCAGCGCAGACGCCTGGCCAAAGGTCAGCCAGTCATCCCTATTGACATCAATCTGTCGTGGGTCGATTTCTCTGATAAGAAATTCGTTTCTCAGCTTTTCCAGCATATCGAAGACCATTCTTTACCGAAGGATCTTATCCGTTATGAGATTACGGAAACAGCGCTTTCTGAGATTGCAGAGAATCGTCTTGACGTCCTTTCTTTCTTCAATAAACATGGCATTAACATGTTGATTGATGACTTCGGTCAAGGGTACTCGTTCGGTTCCATGAGAGATGTCGAGTTCAATATTATCAAGCTTGATAAGTCTTTGATCGATCGTATTGGTCAGAGTAGAAAGAACGATCTGCTGCTTGAATCTTTGATCTCAATGTTCCACAAGATGAGTGCCAAGATTGTGGCCGAAGGAGTTGAGACCGATATTCAGCTGAAGTATCTGCGCGAAATAGGGTGTGATTACATCCAGGGTTACTACTTTTATAAGCCAATGGATGAGAATGCATTCCTCGCTTTGCTTGAGCAGCAGCAAATTGCCATGGAATTCGGTCAGAGCAAATATGTGGAACCACAGCCGATGACTCCGGTGAGCAATTCCTGGGGAGTTCGGGAGAAAAATGAGCAGTTAACAAAAAGCAAGCAGAATGCTGATGAGATGAAATATCTGCGTCTGCTGCTTGATGATCAGGATGTCCATATATTCACTTGGAATGTCCGTACTCGCGTCTCTTCAGCTCCTGAGAAATTCTGCAAACTTTATAACATTCCGTCAGAGAGTTCAAATTTCCCGGAAAAAGCTGATTTGTGCATTCCAGAAGACCGTTCGCGTTTTATTATGTTCTATGAGCGAATAGAGCGTGGCGAGAAGATGGGAACCGACTATTTCCGTCTCTTCACACCAGATCGTCAGGGTTATCGTTGGTATCGTAAGACTTTCTATACCATTTTCGATAATAACGGATTCCCCGTGAAAGCCATACTGGCAATGAAGGATTGTGGCGATAAATATAATAAGCGAGTGCAGAAAGCCCGTGAGCTGATGCTTACGAAGGAGCAGGATATCCTGACTTTCATCTATACGCTGCCTGATGATACACTACGATTCAACTATCTTGATGCTAATGGAAGTGTTGTATCTCGACAGTATGATCATTACATTGAGAGTGTGCAGTCAGAGAATCGTATTGCTATGATGATTAGAGAGAAGATCGCTGACGTCGATGGACTTGCTACCGGGTCTCTTGATTTCTATAACCCTTATGTCAAGCAGCACCAGCGTGCTCATTTTACCAAGATCGAGGGTGAGTATGGCAATCTCTATGCGATTGTTGGTCAGGCCGAAGATATCAAACGTACGAAGGAGCAACTGACAGAAACCATTCAGAGACAGAATGAATTGTTGAGAATGACGGAGGGTCTTCGCAGTATCTATAATATCGTGACTCTTAATGATCTGGTAAATAAGAACCACCGTACACTGATTCTCGATAAGGCTTATGAGGGAGAGCTGTCTATCCACATGGACCAGCGTACATCTTCGCTTATCTATGTAAATCAGATCGTTAAACCTCAGTATCGTGGGGATTTCCTCCGATATCATGAATTTAAGACGATCGATGAACGTATGGGTGACAGGAAGTTCTTATCCTACGAGTATGAAGACGAAATCAAAGGTTGGATGCGCTGTTATCTAATCCCTACCAAGCATGATGAGCATGGCAAAATTACTGCCATTATGTTTGCTGCTCAGGCCATCGGTCAGGAAAAGAGCATGATGGAGCGTCTCATCTATCTTTCAGAAGTCGATAATCTGACGCAGATACGTAACAGATATAGTGGCTTGCGCGATATTTCTGCGGCTTTGCAGAATGGAGAACCTGGCGTGTTTGGTATTCTTGATAGCGATAAGTTTAAGCACGTAAACGATACGTATGGCCACATTGTTGGTGATACTGTCCTTGAGTGCATAGCCAGTGGTTTGAACAAGATGAACCCTAAGGGTATCAATATGCGTCTGGGTGGAGATGAATTTGCATTCTATATTCCTGGACATCTTACCGATGAAGAAATCCGCTTCAGAATCAACACGCTCTTTGAGCATCTGCTCGAGTTTAAATATACACCAGATAGCACTGAGCATATTTCAGTCAGCATTGGTGTAGTCGCTATAGATTCTACTAAACCAATTGATATTGATGATGCATACCATCGTGGAGATGCGCTGCTCTATCAGAGTAAGAAGGTCTTTGGCAATGCATTGACGATTGAGAGAATTGTTTAAAGGAGTATCCTAAATTCCTACAGACTATTTTGACGCTACAACATCAACACATCCGCGGATGTGTTGATGTTTTTTGTTTCCGAAACCGGATTTTGATTTCTTTTTCCGGTTTCAGAGACCACGAAAGGCACTTCATAAAATCTAAAAGTCCTTTTCGAGACTGATGAATCCTTGTCCGGAAAAACGATCAGATTAAACCTTCAGTTCTTTCTTTGGTCTTAAAGACAAAATAACAAGAGTGCTAACTTAATCCCAAACAGAAAATGAAAAAGACCTTACTTACCTTAGCATTGATCATGGTGGCTTTCACCTCTCAGGTATTTGCAATGTCAATGAGCAATATCCGCACCAATGCACGTTTCCTCAGTGACCGTATGGCATACGAGCTCGATCTGACTCCTATGCAGTATGATGACTGCTATGAGATCAACTTTGACTTCATCTATGCTATCAATAACATCATGGACGATGTGGTCTATGGTTATGGCGATGCTGTAGAGAATTACTATCGTCTGTTAGACTATCGCAATGAGGATCTTCGCTACGTGCTCAGCGCACGCCAGTATGCTCGATTCATCACGATGGAGTATTTCTATCGTCCAATTTACACCACGGGTCGCAACTGGGCCTTCCGAATCCATACGATCTACAGCAATCGTAATTTCTTCTACTATGATGCTCCGAGTATCTATCATAGCTATCGTGGTGCCCATTCACGCATGCATTATCACAATGACTATTACGTGACTCGTCATCATCATAATGAGATCCATCGTGCTCCAGAGCATATTCATGGTTCGTCACGCTATCAGGATCATAGCCGTAATGATTTCGGTGCTGTGCGCCGCGACCGTAATGACAATCAGCGTAATCGCATCAATAATTACAGCAATCCTAACCAGCGTAACCGCACTCAGGATGAGCGCTACCGTGATAACAGTGGTAACCGCAACTCTCCGCAGATCAATCATCGCAGTGAGAACAACGGCTCTCGTAACAGCCACGGTAACGAAGCTAACAATCGTAGTAATGAATCTCGCAGTCGTGATAACAATAGTAGCAGCAATGCCTCACGCGGCATTCAGCACGGTGGTCGTCGCTAAAGAATGAAAAGTTAAAAATAAGGAGCTGTGTCGAAAGTCACAGCTCCTTGTTTTATTAGATAAGCAGGATGTAAACCAGAGAAACGATACTGATGGTTATCCAGAGTAGCACACCCTGAATCAGCGGTTTTATACCTACTGCTTTGAGCGTCTGTCGTGTGAGCGATGCGCCAATAAAGAAAAGTGAGAGGGTAATGAGATGCTTGGCTAACTTATTGATAGCACTACCGATAGCTGTACCCGTAGCTGCAAGGTCGTCACCAAGAACCGCTGCATTACTTAAGATGTAAGTATTGAAGAGGATAGCTACGATAAACCAGATGATAAATGTAGGTACTGCCTTATACCAAGGCTTCTTCTGTCCGGCTTCTGCGTTCTGCAAAGACTTGAAGAAGAATGGTGTGATCAATGCCAGAACAACAATCCAGAGAGCTCGGGTGAGCTTGATGGTAGTAGCCACCTCAAGCGCAGAAACGCCTTCGCTCAGAACTCTGTCAGGATGCATGGCATCAAATGCAGCACCAGCACCAACGACTGATGACGTGTCATGGATGGCAATAGCGGCCCACATGCCGAACTGTTTCATATCCATATTCAACATGTCGCCAAAAGTCGGGAAGATAAAGAGGGCAATGGCGTTGAGGATAAAGACAACACCTAAGGCTACACTCATGCTCTCAGCCTTGGCCTTGATGACCGGACCTACAGCCGCAATGGCCGAACCACCACAAATGGCGGTGCCTGAACTGATAAGATATGAGGTCTGAGAATCGACTTTAAGCAGCTTACGACCAATGATATAACCTAATGCCAGCGTGCCAAAGACGCTGATGATGGTGAAGAGCATGCCTTCTGAACCGGAAGCGAGTGCCTTATATACGTTCATGCCAAAGCCAAGTCCGATAACAGAATACTGCAACAGCTTCTTTGACATGGTCTTGTTAAAATCAGGATAGGCCTTGCCAAAAATGAGCGCGAATACGAGTCCGATGAGCAGAGCAATAGGACTACTTACCCAGGTGGCCAGCCATGAGAGACTGCCAAGATCAAGATGGAAAACTTCGGTAAAGAAGCCGAGGAGGAGACTACAAGCCAGGATAACTACCAGGATGATGTAGATAATTTCATTCCTTATCATACTTTAATAATAAAAAAACATAAGAACAAAAGAGTTGTCAAAGCCTGAAAGGAGATTCTTTTGTTCTTATGTCGAGGAAACAATATATTGTTACTAACAATTGCTTGAGAGTTCTGATTCAATCGAATCATATTTGCGCTTGAAGTCGGCATCAGTGTTGAGCAGATCATCAACGTTTTTAAGAGCATGTAGTACCGTAGCATGATCACGGCCACCCACTACCATGCCAATGCGACTGACGGATTGTGTGGTGAACTTCTTGCACAGGTGCATTGCTGCTTGGCGTGCCAGAACGATCTCGCGCTTGCGGCTCTTGGAATTGATGCTCTTCATATCTATGCCGAAAGTGCCGATGACCAGGTTGAGGATGTTCTCGCAGGTGATGACCTTGGCCTCAATCTTAATGATCATACGCATGACGCGTGATGCAAGTTCCTGATCAATAGGACGATTGAATGCAATAGAGTGGGCAAGGAGTGAATTGATAATGCCCTCAAGGTCGCGGACGTTGTCGGTCGCATTACGAGCAATGAAGTCGATGACTTCGTCGGTGATAGTGAGACCTTCCTTCTCACATTTGCCACGAAGAATGTCCTTGCGCAGTTCGTAGTCAGGATGATCAATCTCTCCGATGAAACCCCATTTGAAACGGGTCAGAAGACGTGGAACCAACTCTTCAAGCTCTACTGGCGGACGGTCACAGGTCATGATAAGCTGCTTTCCGCTCTGATGCAGATAGTTGAAGATATGGAAGAAGGTATTCTGTGTGGCAACTTTGTTCTTGCCAGCAAATTCCTGGATATCATCGACCACGAGCACATCAATGGTCTGATAAAAATTGATAAAATCTGGCACCACGTTGCGACGAGAAGCATCTGCATACTGAGTCATGAACTGATGTGCAGTGACATAGAGTATGCGCTTATCTGCATAGTTTTCCTGTATTTTTAATGCGATAGCCTGGGCAAGATGAGTCTTGCCGACGCCGCTTGCTCCGAAAATGAAGAAAGGGTTGAATGCATTATGGCCTGGCATCTTGCTGACCGTCTTGCCAGCACTGTATGCCAATTCATTTGACTTTCCTGAGAAGAAGCTTTCAAAAGTACAATTCGGATTGAGATGAGTATCAAACTCCTGCTCCTGGCGAACCTCACGGCTGATGCCACGAAGCATGACGGTATGATCTTCTCCTTCAGGTTCTCCTTGCTTTGGCATGACAACAGCTACTTTGTAACCTAAACGTACCTGTGGGCCATATACGCGCTGAAGTGTTTTCTTTAAAAGGTCAAAATACTGGTTTTCGAGGTGCTCATATACAAAATGGGAAGGGATAAGCAAAGTGAGCTTGCCGTCCTCATAACTGTGTGCACGACAAGTAGCGAAGAAGTTCTGAAATGCTTCCTCGTTCTGCAGGTTATCCCTGATGATGTCGAGACACTGGTCCCATTGAGTTTCGAACTGAGCCATTATTATTTTTTGAGTTGTGGATGCAATGTTGCGTTATAGATCCGATAAGTTAATGATCAATATAATAAATAAATGCAATAGGTGCGTACTGCCGAATTTGCGAGTGCAAAGTTACAACAAATTTTTTTATCTTGCAATACCCAAAAAAGGGGAGAAAAATTTGGAAAACTCTAACTAACTGATTTTCTGCTTTTTCTTGGTTGATAAAACGGAGTTTCGATAAATGAGATATTTGAATGCTTAATTCACTGATTTATAAATGGTATTAGTGCGGTGAGCATAATTGAATAAATAAAGTTATCAACAATCTTTTTCGTCCTTTTTTCGATTCGTTTATGCTTGAAAAATGGGTATTTAGATTGTTGATAACTTCTGATCGTAGTAAAAAAATAATTCTAAATTAGATTATCTGGTCCAAAAGCAAAAGGAAGTAAATCTTTTATGCTTTTTGCAACATAAATGCCATTTTTTGCGGTAGGTAAAAGGATCTCAATGGGTCCCTTTGACCGACATTCTGTCTCATAAATCACCTGGCGGCAGGCACCACAGGGTGCAGCCATTTCTTCCAAGAACTGGCCATTGTCATCACAAGCAACTACTGCCAGTTTGAGTACTTTTGCATTGGGATACTGGTGCATGGCATGAAAGAGAGTAGTGCGTTCGGCGCAGATTCCACTCGGATATGCTGCGTTTTCCTGGTTAGATCCAGTAATGATTTTTCCGTTATTCAGCAGGCAAGCGGCACCAACATGAAAACGAGAATAAGGAGCATAGGAGCCTGCTGTAGCTTTTTTTGCTGCTTCGACAACATTTTTTTGCTCTTCGGTGAGCTCTAATTCATCAAAAATACTTATCTTTGCAGCGATTTCAAAGGTCTTCATGACATTCATTTTATTGATTAAAGATGTGCAAATATATGTTGTTTTCAAGAAAGAACCAAACTTTTGGCCCTAAATACATGAAAAAAATACTCTTCTTGTCCTTATTTTTATCGTTTATCTCTTTTTCTGTCGCTCCTGCGTCCGCTGCGAAAAAAGCCAAGTGCCCTGCTTTAGGTCCGCGACTGACTGTGCAGGAATACTGTGATAAGTATGGCAATGAGGCCCGTAAGCAGATGAAAAAATATGGCATACCGGCTTCGATTACCCTTGCGCAAGGTATTCTGGAGTCTGGTTACGGATCTAGCTATCTGGCTATAGAGGCCAGGAATCACTTCGGCATCAAGGCCTATAGTCGAGGTTGGAAGGGCCCTGTGGTTCGTTGTGATGATGATTCTAAGGATGAACCTTTCTGTAAGTTTAAAAGTGTAGAAGAGGGTTACGAGTATCATAGTACGTTCCTGAGAGACAATACACGTTATAATAAGTTGTTTAAATTAGACATTCGCGACTATGAAGGATGGGCGCATGGTCTGAAAGAATGTGGTTATGCAACCAATCCGAAGTATGGCTACATGCTGGTTGACATGATCGAAAAGAATCATCTGGATGCTTATGACGTGAAGAATGTAAAAACGCTGAAAGAGACGCATAGGTTGTATGTCACCAAACAGAAAGGTGGCCTGAAATATGTGCGTTGCTATAAGGATGATGACCTTTCGGTCATTGCCAAGGAGTTCGGTATCTCTAAGCGAAAGTTGCGCAGCTGGAACGATCTGACCAAACAGTCGGTTCTGAAGGAGAACGACATTATTTATTTGCATAAAAAACATAAGAAGGCAGACAAGGGATTCGATATACACGTAGTGAAAGGAGGAGAGTCTCTGTGGAGCATCTCACAGCTTTATGGTGTGCGAGTGAAATCCCTGATGAAACGCAATGATCTGATTTCTGCTACCGTTCATACAGGTCAAGTGCTCAAATTGCGTTAAAAAATAACAATAATGCGCTATCGCATATAAATATTTCAAGGTTCTCTTGTCGGTTAGAGAAATATTTGTTATATTTGCGCACTTTATATTTTGTGCTCATGCGTTTTTTCGCTCTGCTCAGAATGCATTTTTAATAAACACAATATATACACTCTAAAACTTCCAAACAATGGTTACATGTAAACCTTATGTTATCGGCATTGACTGTGGTGGTACTAACACCGTAATGGGTATTGCCGACACCCGTGGCCGCGTAGTGGCTACGACTTCCATCAAAACACAGAACTATCCTGATTTCAATGACTTCATTGACGCTATCGCTGCTGCACTCCGCCAGGTGATGGATGAGGTAGGTGGTTCACAGATGATTACCGGCATTGGCATTGGTGCTCCTAATGCTAACTATTACACCGGAAACATCGAGTTCGCTCCAAATCTTCCTTGGAAGGGCGTCCTCCCACTGGCTGAAAGCCTTTATGAGCGTCTGGGCATTCCTGTCGCTGTTACCAACGATGCCAATGCTGCTGCTATCGGCGAAATGACCTATGGTGCTGCCAAGGGCATGCGCGACTTTATCGAGATCACCCTCGGTACAGGTGTAGGTTCAGGTATCGTTATCAACGGAGAGCTTGTTTACGGTCATGACGGATTTGCTGGTGAGCTTGGTCACGTACGTGTTCGTCATCAGGGCAACCGTATGTGTGGCTGTGGTCTTACTGATCACCTCGAGTGCTACTGCTCTGCTACTGGTGTGGCTCGTACCGCTCGTGAGTTCCTCACCACCCGTGGCGATGAGTCTCTGCTCCGTCAGGTCGAGGTCGACAAGATCACCTCGAAGGATGTATTCGACGCTGCTCAGAAGGGCGACGCTCTCGCTAAGGAGATCTTCGAGTTCACCGGCAAGATCATGGGCGAGGCCTTTGCCGACTTCGTCAGCTTCTCGGCTCCTGAGGCTATCATCCTCTTTGGCGGTCTGGCACAGGCAGGCAGCCTCCTGATGAACCCAATCGTGGAGGCTATGGAGAACAGTCTGCTCGCCATCTGGCGCGGCAAGATCAAGGTGCTCCCTTCAGGCTTGAAGTCGGCTGATGCCGCTGTCCTGGGTGCCGCTGCTCTCGGTTGGAAAGCAAAAGAATAATAACTGCTAATGATTGAAGTACTGGGCGCTCGCGTCCATAATCTGAAGAATATCGATGTGACTATTCCTGGTCACTCGTTAACCGTCATCACCGGACTCTCAGGTTCGGGAAAATCATCGCTGGCCTTCGACACAATCTATGCCGAAGGTCAGCGGCGCTATATCGAGACGTTCTCTAGTTATGCGCGTAATTTCCTTGGTAATCTGGAGCGACCTGATGTGGACAAAATCAGTGGACTGAGCCCAGTTATCAGTATCGAACAGAAGACAACGAATCATAATCCGCGTTCTACTGTCGGTACAACAACAGAGATTTACGACTTCTTGCGTCTGCTCTATGCTCGAGCCGGTGAGGCATATTCTTATTTGAGTGGAGAGAAGATGGTCCGTTTCAGTGAGGATCAGATTCTGGAGCTGATACTGAAAGACTATGATGGTCAGCGTGTTTATCTGCTGTCGCCATTAGTCAGAAATCGCAAGGGACATTATCGTGATCTTTTTGAGAACCTTCGCAAGAAAGGTTATCTCAACGTTCGCATCGATGGTGAGATGCGTGAGGTTCTGCACGGCCTTCAGCTGGACCGATATAAGAATCATAGCATCGAACTGGTCGTAGATAAGATGCGCGTGGAGGCCATTGACGAACATAGACTGCGTGAGAGTGTCCGTCTGGCCATGCGAATGGGAGAGGGTATGATGATGATTCTGTCTGCCGATCTTCCGGATTCTCTACGTTATTATAGTCGTACGCTCATGGATCCTATCACTGGCATTTCGTACAAGGATCCGGCACCACACGACTTCTCTTTTAACAGTCCGATGGGAGCGTGTCCACACTGTCACGGACTTGGAACGGTTACGATGGTTGACCGTGAAAAGATCATACCTGACCCTTCGCTTAGTATTGCAGACGGAGGAATCGTACCTTTGGGAAAGCAGAAGAAGAGTATGATCTTCTGGCAGATAGAAGCTCTGCTTGAGACTTATGATGCCAATCTGAAGACTCCGATCAAAGATCTTTCGGAAGAAGCCATAGAGGCTGTCCTGAGTGGTACAGGTCAGTGCTATCATGTCAGCGAGGAAGCTGCTGGCTTTTCGTCAATGATGACGATGCCTTACGAAGGCCTGGTAAAATATCTGCAGGATGCTGCCGGTGATGATGCTTCTGTCAAGGAACGCAGGTGGGCAGAGTCGTTCAGTTCCACCAGACCTTGTCCGGAGTGTAACGGACAGCGATTGAACAAAGAAGCGTTGCACTATCTGCTTGATGGTAAGAACATTGCTGAGGTTAGCGCTATGACATTGGCCGATCTGGCGATATGGGTGAAGCAGCTGCCAGAAAAACTCTCTGATCGTCAGAAGCAAGTGGCTGGAGAAATTCTGAAAGAGATTGACACTCGTATCAATTTTTTGTTGGGAGTTGGCTTAGGATATCTTTCTTTAGGACGTGCTACGATGACACTTTCTGGCGGAGAAAGCCAGCGTATTCGTCTGGCTAC
>DCIF01000047.1:6050-7012 GCA_002315795.1 Bacteroidales bacterium UBA1733 | reverse complement strand
ATTGGTCTGCATCAGCGCGATAATCAACTGCTTATCAATTCGCTGAAAGAATTACGCGATATTGGCAACACAATCATTGTGGTTGAGCATGATAAGGATATGATGCTCAAGAGCGATTATGTGGTGGATATTGGTCCGGAAGCGGGTAGAAAGGGTGGTAACGTTGTCTTTCAGGGTACACCAGAGGAAATGCTGAAGATACATACGCTGACCAGTGACTATCTGAATAACACTCGAAAGATTGAGGTCCCTAAGGAGCGTCGTAAGGGCAATGGGAAGCACATAATCGTAAGAGGTGCTACCGGCCATAATCTGAAGGGAGTGACCCTTGACATTCCATTAGGTTGCTTGGTAGGTATCACTGGTGTCTCTGGTTCTGGCAAATCTTCCCTCATCAATGGCACTCTACAACCGATATTAAGTCAGCATTTCTATCGCTCACTTCAGCAGCCTCTGCCTTATGAATCTATTGAAGGATTGGAGTTGATAGATAAGGTGGTGACTGTGGATCAGAGTCCGTTGGGTCGTACACCGCGATCAAATCCTGCTACCTATACAGGAGTCTTTCAGGATATTAGAAATCTTTTCGTACAGCTTCCTGAAGCGCAGATGCGTGGATACAAACCTGGTCGTTTCTCGTTTAACGTTGGTGGTGGCCGCTGTGAGGTTTGTTCTGGTAATGGCTATAAGAATATAGAGATGAACTTCCTTCCAGATGTAATGGTTCAGTGTGAGGCTTGTCATGGTAAGCGTTATAACCGTGAAACCCTGGAGGTTCGTTTTAAAGGAAAGTCTATTGCTGATGTGCTGAATATGACCATCAATCAGGCGGTGGAGTTCTTTGAGAACGTGCCATCGATCCTGAATAAGATCATTGTACTTCAGGAGGTTGGTCTCGGTTATATCAAATTAGGACAACCATCGACTACTCTTTCCGGAGGTGAGAGTCAGCGCGTGAAACT
>DCIF01000047.1:4856-5974 GCA_002315795.1 Bacteroidales bacterium UBA1733 | reverse complement strand
GGACTTCATTTTGAGGATATCCGTGTGCTGATGAACTGTATCAACCGTCTGGTGGATAAAGGTAACACCGTGGTGATTATTGAGCATAACCTGGATGTCATCAAGTGTTGTGACTATCTCATTGATATGGGTCCGGATGGCGGAGCAGCTGGCGGAAATATCGTAGCAGAGGGTACACCAGAGGAGATTTGTGGCTTGTCACGCTCAAAAAAGAAGGCGGCCGAGACCTGGACTACCCGTTATTTGAAACAAGAGTTAGTATAATGCCAATAAAGTACTTTCGAGACTAAAAACAGAAGAATAATAAACTATATATAATATGGATCAGCGTTATATGATGCGTGGCGTAAGTGCCAGCAAAGAAGATGTGCATAATGCCATCAAGAACATTGACAAGGGTCTCTATCCACAGGCCTTCTGCAAGATTATCCCTGATATCCTAGGTGGTGATCCTGAGTATTGCAACATCATGCATGCCGATGGCGCCGGTACGAAGACTTCTCTGGCATATATGTACTGGAAAGAGACTGGCGATCTTTCTGTATGGAAGGGAATCGCTCAGGATTCATTGATCATGAATATTGATGATCTTATCTGTGTCGGTGCAGTAGATAATATTCTGGTGAGCAGTACCATTGGCCGTAACAAGATGCTTATTCCTGGAGAGGTAATCAGCGCCATCATCAATGGAAACGATGAATTGATGCAGGAGTTGCGCGATATGGGTATTGGTGTCTATGGTACAGGCGGTGAGACTGCTGATGTCGGTGACCTGGCTCGTACAATCATTGTCGATAGTACGGTTACTTGCCGTATGAAACGTAGCGATGTGATCAATAATGCCAACATTCAGGCAGGCGATGTGATCGTAGGTCTTGCTAGCTATGGACAGGCAACCTATGAGAAGGAATATAATGGTGGCATGGGTTCTAACGGCCTTACTTCTGCTCGCCATGATGTTTTCGCCAAGTATCTGGCTGAGAAATATCCTGAGTCTTATGATCATGCTGTGCCAGAAATGCTAGTTTACAGTGGCGGCTTGAAGCTGACGGATGAGGTGGCTGGTTCTCCTCTTGATGCTGGTAAGTTAGTCTTGAGTCCTACCCGTACATACGCTC
>DCIF01000047.1:0-4704 GCA_002315795.1 Bacteroidales bacterium UBA1733 | reverse complement strand
CCACTCTTCCGTACGATTCATGAGCAGTCTGGTACCGACTGGTCAGAGATGTATAAGGTCTTCAATATGGGTCATCGCCTGGAGGTTTATCTACCAGCAGAGAAGGCTCAGGAAGTAATTGATATTGCAAAGAGCTTCAATATCGATGCGCAGGTGATCGGTAGAGTAGAGGAGAGCAAGGAAAGTGGTGCTAGAGTCACCTTGCATACTGAAAATGGTGTATTTGATTATCAATAATTGTAGTTGAATACAATGGAAAGAAAAAGGGGCGTCATCGCGACGACCCTTTTGCATTAACCTTAAAATCTAATACCATGAAAAACACGATGCAAAGATAGTCTCTTCGGAACAATAGAGCAAATTATGCCTCTGTTTTTTCATCAAATGAGCTTTTTCTTCGCTTTTTTGAATCGGTTTGCTATCAGCATTTTACATTTTTTTATATAGAAACGACAGAAAACATGGCAAAAGTTTTAATCAAAACAACCTTAGGAGATATAAGTGTACGTCTTTATGACGAGACTCCAGAACACAAGGAAAACTTCCTGAAACTGGCTAAGCAAGGATATTATGACGGTACACTTTTTCATCGTGTAATTAAGAATTTTATGGTTCAGGGAGGTGATCCTGACAGTAAGGGAGCGTCGGCCAATGCTCACCTCGGTGCTGGCGGTCCAGACTATACCATCCCAGCAGAGTTTAATAAGAATCTGATTCATAAAAAAGGTGCATTAGCTGCAGCTCGTCAGGGTGATGAGGTCAATCCCGAGAAACGTTCAAGCGGTTCTCAGTTCTATGTTGTAACCGGAGAAGTCTATAGTGCCGGCAAATTGACTCAGATGGAGAAACAGATGGAGCAGCAGCAGTTACAGGGAATCTTCAATCAGTTGGTGGTTGAGAACCGTAGCAAGATTCTGGAATTGCGAAAGAACCGTGATAATGCTGGACTGATGGCTCTTCAGGAAGAACTGCAGAAACAGACTATGGCAAAGGCGAAAGAACTGGGTGCTCCGAAATACTCTGATGAGCAGCGAGAAATCTATACTACTATCGGTGGTACTCCTTTCCTGGATCAGAACTACACGGTTTTTGGAGAAGTTGTAGAGGGTCTTGAGGTCGTTGATAAGATACAGAACGTTGCTACAAAGCCAGGTGACCGACCTGTTGAAGATATCAGCATGACCGTTTCTGTCATTGAAGAATAATTGCGAATTTATTTTTGTACCCTTATCCAAAATATTAATGAGCGCTCAATCTAAAGATTGGCGCTCATTTTCTTAATGGACCATAAGTAAAGTGCTTTGATGATCAGGAAACTTATTATTCCTATGAAGAGACCGCCAAGGATATCTCCAGGATAGTGAACACCTAAATATATACGGCTATAACAGTTAAGCAAAGCCCAGATAATTAGCGCAGAGAAGAAGACTTTTCCCCATTTTTTTTGCACTTTGCCAAGTTCTTCCTTGGCATATCCCCATAGAAGCCATCCCATAAATAAGGCAATGGCAATACTATTGGAAGCATGGCTGGAAACAAAACCAAACGCACCACCATGGTAATCATTGACATAATGAAGCTGCTCCATTAATCCAGGTTCATGGCTTGGACGAGGTCGGCAGACTAGAGGTTTGATGAGTCCACTGGCAAGCTGGTCGGAAAGAAGAATAAGTAATACGATGCAGAAAACCGTGATTGTGAAATGCTTCCAAAAGTCGATGTTCTTATTCTTAAGGCATCGCTTAACCATAAGCCACAACAGGAGGATATAAAGCGGAATCCAGGTGAACTTTCCAGAGTAGATATACCAGAACTGATCAAAAAACTCGCCTCCATCGCCATTCAGAAGCAGCATGAGCTGATGGTCCCAGTCGTTTAGTGTTTCAATCATACTATTTGTCAACAATCCAGTTTTTATTATATACATCAAATGACTTGTTCTTACCATAATAGAGATCTTCTTCCAACGGAATATCTATCTCGTAAGTACGAGTCTGTCCTTTCTTGAATGTGAGCTTGCTATCGCGCAACCATGGATTAAACTCCTTGATCTGAAGATATGTGGTCTTGTGATCTTTGGCAAAAGTCGCAAGGTCTTGTATGCTGTTTTTGACTTTAATGCTGCGTGTGCGGATGGGACGATATAGCTGGTCACTGTAAAGCACAAAACCATAACGATAGGGATCTCTCATCAGTTCTTTGTATGCTATGATACGGAACATATAACGAGAGGTTTCTTCAACAAGGAAGAGATCTAATGCACTGGTTTCCTGCTGGCTGCTGAGGCGTTTGGATATGCCTGCTTGACCCGCATTATAGGATGCTGCCACATTTATCCAGCTGCCGAACTTCTGATAAGCATCTTTCAAGTATTGACAGGCAGCGTGTGTGGCTTTGGTAATGTGGTATCGCTCATCAACTTCATCGTTGACTGTTAGACCATACTGGCGAGCTGTTTCGGCCATAAACTGCCATAATCCTGCAGCGCCAGCTGGACTCTTGGCACGTTGATTCAGATTAGATTCTATGCAACAGAGATAAATGAAGTCTGTAGGAACGCCTTCTTTCTTGAGGATTGGTTCAATGATTGGCAGAAGACGGTTGGCTCGTTTAATCGTGAGAATCGTACTGTTATGTGTATAGCAGATATTGGTGAGTTCGCGTTCAAAGCGCTCGTGCAGATCATAACGATTTAATTGAATCTTTTCTCCGAAGATGGTCTGTTCGTTTTCAAACCGAGGAGTAGCAGAGAAACTCTGCATGATCGGAAGCTCTGGTTTTACTTGTTCACTTTGTGAGGAACTCATCATGACAACAGCAGTAGCTGTCAGAAGAGCTGTACAGACGATAGAAGAAATGAATGTGATGGTTTTCATTAAAAGGGATATGACTGTAATTTAGGAGATTAACGGTTGTTTGTAGAAGAGTTATCTCTGGTGCGAAGAACGTTGACTGCGCCTTTTTTATTGTATTTCACTCCATCAGTACCTTCTGCTTTGACCAGATAGTAGTAGGCACCCGTTGGAACAGTTTTGCCGCCAGATCTGCCATCCCATCCTTCTTCTGGATTGGTGGAGTGGAAGAGCTGCTGTCCCCAGCGATTGTGAATCCATATCTCATAGCTTCTCAACGACTTGTATTTGACGTGAAAGACGCTGATACGACTCTCCGTGTTATCTGGTGTGATGAGATTTGGAATTTCAAGTAATGACTCTGTAATCTGAACCAGATAAGGGTTTTCTGTGGCATAAGGAAAGGTTGCGTTATTGTCGCTGATAAAATCGGCTACAAAACGAATATAATAGGTTCCAGAAGATTCGAAGTTATAGTCGAACTCAGAGATTGTACCACTGGTACCGAGCATTCTGAATTGATCGATAACATTCTCGAAACGGTTATCTTCTGCCAGTTCCCAACAATAATAAGAAGGCTGCTGGCTCATCTCTGCATGGAACGTGATATGGATCGGACCGGGACCTATAAAGGAGTGACTACCTGTTTTTACGTCCTCCGCCCTGTTAATCACATATTCCGGAGTGTCAGTATAAGCTGTATCTACTAAGACAAATTTCTGCGCATCATTTTCTGACAACATGCTCTGGCTCATTGTCAAAGCAGAGTAACCGCTGGCAATGAGAAACGAAGCAATGATTGATGTGGTATGACGAAGAGTCATGAGAATCAAAACTTATCGGTGACGCGTGCAAAGGCAGGAGCATCGAAGGAACAGAAGTCCTTATCCTGATACTTATAAAGCCCAACGATGCCAATCATGGCAGCATTGTCGGTAGTGAACTTAAAAGGAGGGAGGAAAACTTTCCATCCATACTTCTTGCCGAGTTCGGTAAGTCCATCACGTACACCGCTGTTGGCACTCACGCCGCCACTCACTGCCACGGTCTTGATACCCGTTGCCTTCACGGCTTTCTTGAGTTTGTCCATGAGGATGTCAACGATGGTTTTCTGTAATGACGCACAGAGGTCCGCTTTGTTCTCTTCGATGAAATTAGGATTCTCTTTCACTGCATCACGTAGGGTGTAGAGAAAAGAAGTCTTCAGTCCGGAGAACGAATAGTTGAGACCAGAGATATGTGGCTTGGCGAACTGGAAACGTTTGGCATCGCCCTCGTTGGCAAACCGGTTAATGACAGGTCCGCCAGGATAACCCATTCCCATCACTTTCGCACATTTATCGAAAGCTTCACCTGCTGCATCGTCAATGGTCTGACCAATAACTTCCATATCCTTATATGAGTTCACTTTGATAATCTGAGAATTGCCGCCAGAGACGAGCAGACAGAGGAATGGAAATTCCGGAGATTCACCAATAATCTCACCAGATTCATTCTGCTCTTTGACAAAATGTGCCATGACGTGACCTTGCAGGTGGTTGACTTCAATCATAGGGATGTGAAGCGCAGAAGCCAGACCTTTGGCAAAGCTGAGACCCACGAGGAGTGATCCCATAAGTCCAGGTCCACGAGTGAAAGCAATGGCGGTAAGATCTTCTGGCTTGAGTCCTGCACGACGAATGGCTTCACTGACTACAGGAACGATGTTCTGCTGATGAGCGCGACTAGCCAGCTCAGGAACGACGCCACCATAAGATTCATGAACGGCCTGACTTGCTATGACGTTGCTGAGAAGCACACCATCACGAAGTACGGCTGCCGAAGTGTCATCACAAGAAGACTCAATACCCAA
>DCIF01000138.1:4871-5534 GCA_002315795.1 Bacteroidales bacterium UBA1733 | reverse complement strand
GCTGCATTGATACCACCCTGTGCAGCGATTGAGTGTGCACGACGAGCAGAGTCCTGAATGCAGAAGCACTTTACCTTGAAGCCGAGCTCACCGAGGGTAGCTGCTGCAGATGCACCTGCAAGACCAGAACCTACGATGATGACGTCGAGCTTACGCTTATTTGCTGGATTCACCAGTTTCTGGTGAGCCTTATAGTTAGTCCACTTTTCAGCGAGTTCTCCTTCAGGGATCTTGCTGAGCTCGGGAGCCAGAATATTTTCAGCCATAATCTTTCGAAATGAAAAATGAAAAAAGAAAAATTAAAAATTAGCAGCAGGTGCCGCAGCAAGGTGCGAACTGTGCAGCGATAACTACGAGGAGGAAACCAAGTACGATAACGGTTGCCCAGATGTAGCTGATAGCATTCCAGCGGCAATCCCAGATCTTACCGTTCCAGCCGAGGGTCTGCATTGCTGACCATACGCCGTGGGTCATGTGATACCAGAGTGCAGCAAACCACACTACATAGAGTGCTACGAGGATAGAACAGCTGAACTTGGCAGTAATCCAGTTGAAACCAGCAGTAGCAGCGAACTGGCGCTCTGACTCAGCGAGCTCAGCGAACATCATGTTATACCAGAAGTCGTTGAGGTGAAGAACCATGCCAAGAATGACGATGATACC
>DCIF01000138.1:1239-4763 GCA_002315795.1 Bacteroidales bacterium UBA1733 | reverse complement strand
AATGCCATAATGAAGTGAAGCACTACGAGCAATGCCAAGCCGGCAGTAGCGATGAGCGCATACCAGTTGGTGCCCAGGAACTCACAAACCTTGTCATAGTAGTGACCGTCGGCAGGAGTACCTACCATGACGTCATACACATAGACGAGGTTCATCAGCATGTGGAAGGTGAGGAAGAGCACCAGCGCAGCGCCGGTCACACTCATTACCACCTTACGACCGATTGAGGAAGATGTTAACCACATAATTGTTTGTTGTTGAAAAATTAAAAATATTGAATAGTAATTGTAGATTCAAAGTTGAACGATTGGTGACTACAGTCATCAAATGACGCTGCAAATATAATCAATTATGGGTAATTTTCCAATTTATTGCAGTATTAATTAGGTACAATTACACAAAAATTGTTATCTTTGCACTATCAAAGTGTCAAAAAAGCGCAATAATTAAATAAGGTATGAAGATAGGAAATGTCGTTTTGCCAGACCAGGCCGTGATGCTGGCGCCTATGGAAGACGTCACTGATGTGGGCTTCCGCCTGCAGTGCCGTCACTTCGGTGCAGACATGGTCTATAGCGAATTTGTGAGTGCAGATGCCCTGATCCGCAGCATTGACAAGACGATGAAGAAGCTCACTGTGCTTGAGGAAGAGCGTCCTGTCGTCATCCAGATCTATGGTCGTGATGTGCCATCGATGGTCGAAGCTGCCAAGATCGTCGAACAGGCTAAACCTGATATCCTGGATATCAATTTCGGCTGTCCTGTGAAGCGTGTGGCATGCAAAGGTGCTGGTGCTGGCATGCTGCAGAATATTCCGCTGATGCTTGAAATTACACGCGCTGTGGTCGATGCCGTGAAGCTCCCTGTGACGGTCAAGACCCGCCTCGGTTGGGATTGCGAACATAAGATCATTACTACCTTGGCAGAACAATTACAAGATTGTGGCATTCAGGCACTTGCTATACATGGCCGTACTCGTTCGCAGATGTATAACGGAGAGGCTGATTGGAGTCTGATCCGTGAGGTGAAACAGAACCAGCGTATCCAGATTCCTATCATTGGCAATGGTGATGTCACCAGTGCTGAGATCGCAAAACGACGTTTCGAAGAGACGGGTGTTGATGGTATTCTGGTAGGTCGCGCCACCTTCGGTCGTCCCTGGATTTTCCGTGAGATCAAGCATCTGCTCACCACTGGTGAGGCGTTGCCTCCATTGCCGCTCGATGAGTGTATTCTCGCGCTCAAACATCAGGTGGAGGAGAGTGTGGCTCGTATTGATGAATATCGTGGAATTTTGCACATCCGTCGCCATCTGGCCGCTACACCTATCTTCAAGGGAATTCCCAATTTTCGCGACACTCGCATTGCCATGTTGCGTGCAGAGACCGTTGCTGAACTTTATGAAATTATGGATCATGCAGTCGATATGATTCAACGAAACGCCGATTCTGTTCAATAAAACCGATTCTCGGTGTTTAAACTTTCTCTTTTTTGAGGGGTCTTAATGACGTCTGTTCTTTTTTCGCAATAAAAAGAATGGACGTTATTTCTAGTGTAAATATAGTCTTTATAATAATAACAATGAGTTGCAGTCGTAATTGGGGTCGCCAGTTTGTTATGACCCTTTTCTTCTTGGTGTTCGGCATGACCATGCTGATGGCACAACCAGGCCGTGGTAACTTTAAGGTTACTGCCAGTGGTGTAGTAGTAGATAATAAGACCGAAGAGCCTCTGATCGGAGTGGCCGTGAAGGTTACCTCTTCAGATGGCGGTACCGGCACCTTTGGTATCTCCGATTCTGATGGTAAGTTCTCTTTCGAGGTCAACCGTCCTGGTAAGTATTCTCTCGAATTCACATACGTCGGTTATAAGACCCTTCACAAGGATGTCAATATCATGCCAAACCGTGGCAAGATTGGTACATTCAAGATGAAGGAAGATCCTAAGATGCTCGCTGAGGTTGAGACCATCGGTCACAGCCAGCGCATCAAGCAGAAGGGCGATACCTTGGCTTATAATGCCGATGCTTATAAGGTGCAGGATGGTGCCACAGCCGAGGAACTCGTAGGCAAGATGCCAGGTATCGAGGTTACCAGCGAAGGTGTCAAGGCACAGGGCGAGACTGTACAGAAGGTCCTTGTCGATGGTAAGGAATTCTTCGATAATGATGTGAAGATGGCGCTGCGTTCACTTCCTGCAGAGGTGCTCGAGTCGGTCAATATCTTCGACAAGAAGTCTGATCAGGCTGAGTTTACTGGTGTCGATGACGGTGAGACTGTCAAGGCTATGGACTTGGTTACCAAGTCGTACCGCCGTAATGGCGCATTCGGTAAGGTCTTTGGTGGCGTGGGTAATGGCTTCGGTCAGGATTTCGATTTTGGTAATAGCTACTGGAATGCCGGCTTCAACCTCAATATTTTCAATGGTGATCGTCGCATCACCCTCCAGGGTATGAGCAACAACGTCAACGAGCGTAATTTCTCTAACGATGATATGGCTTCTGGTGGCGGCATGATGATGGGCCGTCAGTGGGGTCAGCAGGGTGTGGCTCGTACCAATGGCCTCGGCATCAACTTCAGCGATTCGTACAAGGGTGGTAAGGTCAATGTTGAGATGTCATACTTCTTCAATCAGGGTCGTACCGTTGCAGGCGATACCACTTATACTGATGACCTTAACCGTGCATACGCCAGCTATTCGGCTTCAGATAAGCTCGATCATTCTATGAGTCATCGCATCGGAGGCCGCATCACCATCAAGCCGACTGCTAACGATGAGATTATGATTCGTCCTTCGCTCAACTTCCAGAGCGCTGACGGTATCAGTTCTTCTATGAGCCGATCATGGAACCATAAGCTCGATGATGTATATTATGATGGTAAGTATACTAGCTTATGGGATAGCGATTACCTCTCAAGTACCCTCAATAATGGTTCTTCAGAGAGCGATTCCTGGAACCTGCGTGCTACGGCCCTCTGGCGTCACCGCCTCTCTAAGGCAGGCCGTACCTTCAGTATGATGGTCAACGGTGGCCTTTCTGGCAGCGACTCTGAGAGTTTGACCAACAAGATCCAGAACTTGTCAGGCCCTAAGGGTAATGTCCTGACCGAACATCAGAAGAACACCAATGAGAATAATAACAGCAATATCGGTGGTAACTTGCAGTGGACCGAGCCTCTCGCTACAGGCTTGAATCTCTCTTTGCGTTACGACATCAACTATCAGAAGTCAAAGCGTGAGACCATCTATGATTATTATACAGCCGATGATTTCAAGACCATCTCTACTCAGGATGTGCTAAATACCAACACCTTTACACAGAAGAACTTGCGTAATAGTGGTGAACTTGGTTTGAGCTTTAACAAGGGTACTCTTCGTGCCAATGCTACCGTTCGTTTCCAGAACTCTAAACTCGATGGCGAGCAGGATTTCTTCCGTTCTCCTCAGAACAACATCGACCCGGTTTCAAAGAGTTATAACAGTATTCTGCCAAGCCTCCGTTTGGAGTATCGCACCAAGGGCGG
>DCIF01000138.1:0-1183 GCA_002315795.1 Bacteroidales bacterium UBA1733 | reverse complement strand
AACCTCCAGGCCAGTGTGAACACTACCAACCGTCTGGCTTATAGCACGGGTAATCCAAACCTCGACCAGAGCATCTCGCACAATATCAATGGTAATATGATCTATACCAATACCGAGACCGCTCAGAACTTCATGATCTTTGGTGGTTTCAGTACTACTCAGGATCAGATTGTCAACGAGGTACTTTACAACCGTACCACCGGTGTGCTCAATTTTGCCGATAACATGACCGATTTGGCTAAGTACGGTTATGGCAATGATCTCTTCAAGAATCTTCAGCTCGCCTCTGGTGCCCGCATCACTCGTCCTGTCAACCGCAGCGGTTATATGAGTGGCCGTTTGAATTTTGGTTACGGCTTCCCATTCGACCTCATCATGAGCAATGTCAACATCTCTGTAGGTGGTAACTATTCGGTAAGTCCTTCTTATAAGATTTATTATGAGACGGTCAATGGTAAGAATATCTTCAACGAGATTGAGACTAAGACCAGCTCTCTCGGCTTCAATCCACGTCTTCACATCAGCAGTAATATCTCTACAGATTTGAACTTCAACCTGATGTATGCACCATCTTTCCAGTGGGTTACCGATACCGATGAGAATTCTCAGAATCGCGATTATATCAACCACAACCTCAATGCCAGCCTCAACTGGACCTTCTGGAATGGTTTCACCACCGACCAGTCTATCAACTACTCTCGTTATGGCGGTCCTGCACAGCCAGAGGCCATCGAGCAGTGGATCTGGAATGCGTCTATTGGTAAGAAGTTCCTCAAGGGTAACAAGGCAGAGATTAAGTTGCAGGCATACGATATCCTGGCTTCAAACAAGGGCTTCTCACGTAGCGTAGGTGATTCTAACGTTTCGTTGAACTATCGCAATTTCATGCCTCGTTATTTCATGCTCACCTTTACCTATAAGATTACTGCTTATAAGGCAGGCGGCAAGCAGAGCACTCGCACTGAGGAGTCTAATCCAGGCTTCCCTGGTGGTGGTTTCCCCGGTGGTGGCTTCCCTGGTGGTGGCCCTGGCCGATTCTAAGTCAAAAGTAAAAATGATATAAAAAATGCGGAAACATTTTGAAGTTTCCGCATTTTTTTGTATCTTTGCGCGCAAATTTGAGGATATTTATATCCTTGTCCTAAAAAAAGAACTATTTTTGATGACAATATCTCTCTTCCCA
>DCIF01000060.1:12550-17919 GCA_002315795.1 Bacteroidales bacterium UBA1733 | reverse complement strand
TCCCTTCTAAGTGGCTGTAAGAGCAACACACCAGTAACGCGTGGCATGAAAGCCATGACGACCAAATATAATATTTACTTCAATGGCAATGAAGCTTATAAAGAGGGAGTCACGGCTATGGAAGAAAGCCACAAGGACAACTACAGTCAGAGAGTGGATCTGCATCCTGTGTATCAGTTCGTAGGTAAGGATGAGGTGGCTGCCAATGCACAGTTTGACCGAGCCATTGAGAAATGCAAGATAGCCGTACAGCGCAGAAGTATTACGAACAAACCTCGTCGCCGTACGAAGAATACGCCTGCGCAGAAGCTTTTCATGCAGCGTGGAGAGTATAATCCTTACATGCACAATGTGTGGTTGCTCAGCGGCAAAGCACAGTTCTATAAAGGTGATTTTATGGCCGCTGCAGCCACTTTTAACTACGTGGTGCACAATTTCAGCTGGAAGAAATTTGCAGTGATTGAGGCGCATATATGGGCCGCTCGTGTCTATGCTGTGCAAGGTTTTAGCTTTGATGCAGAGACCGAGCTGGGTCTGGTGATTCCCGCCAAACAGTATGTAAGTCAGACGGATCTGAGTCAATTACCCGCTTATAAAGACCTGCCAAAAGAGCTGCAGAAAGCGTTCTCGCTGGCTCAGGCAGAGATTCTCTTAAGCAGAGCGGAAACAGCGACACAAGCAGTAGATTATCTGCGTGCCGGACGCGGCGCATTCCAGACAAAAGCACAGCGGTTGAGAGCCGACTATCTCATGGCACAGTTGCTCGACGAGAGAGGAGACAAGAGTGGTGCGTATAAGCTCTATGGCAAGCTGGGACACAGCGGCAAGGACTATCAGCTGCAGTTCAATGCCAAGATGGCACGTGTGGGTGTGATGGCTCAGGAAAGCGGGAAACTGAGCAAGGCCGAAAGCCAGTTGAACCGTATGCGACGCCAATACAGGAACGAAGAGTATCTGGATCAGATCTATCACGCTTTAGGCAATGTGGCATTGTTGCAGAAGGACACGCTCAAAGCCATCAGACAGTTGGAAACTGCCATCGAAAAGAGTACGCGCAAAGGACAGGACATGGCAGTAGCTGCATTGCGACTGGGAGAGATTTCTTTTGAGCAGGAGGACTTCGTACGAGCACAGAAAGCCTATAGTACGGCTATGGGAATCCTGGATAAGAACTTCAAGGGGTATGACGATATAGCGAAACTGAGCAGCGTGCTTGACGAACTGCAGACTTCGGCCGAGACAGTGCATCTGCAGGACAGTCTGCTGGAGCTGGCTGAGTTACCTCAGGAGGAACTGAACGATGTGATTGAGAGGATCATCGAGGATCTGATCAAAGCCGAAAAGGAAGCAGAGGAGAAGGAGCGACTGGCAGACTATCAGGACAAACAGGCGGGCAACGTCGATCCATTAGCACCAGATATGCCAACTCAACCCACTGTTGGCAAAAAAGACGACTCATGGTATTTCTATAATCAGACACAGTTAGCCGATGGCAAGCGCGAGTTCCAGCGACTCTGGGGAAATCGCAAGAACGAGGACAACTGGAGACGCAAGAATAAGACTGAAACCATCCTGACTGAAGAACCTCAGGAAGAGGGAGAAGAAGCAGTAACGCCTCAGCAGATGCTGGAACAGCGACTGCTTGCTGAAAGAGACAGCATGGGAGTAAGTGCGGATGCTGAAGTCTCTGCAAATCCTACTATCAAGATGGATTCTGCTAATATAACGGATCCTCATTCTCCAGCTTATTACCTGGCTCAGATTCCGTTCTCTGAAGCACAGAAACAGGAGTCGAACCAACTGATTGAGGAGGGATTGTTCAATATGGGAACCCTTTTCAATGAGAAGTTAGAGAACTTCCCACTTTCGATCAAAACCTTCGAAAATGTAGAGAAACGATATCCGGAGACAGAACATCGGCTCGAGATGTATTATGACATCTACCTGATGTATATGCGCATGAACAAACCTGAGCGTGCAGAGGAGTGGCGACAGAAACTTATCTCAGCTTTCCCTGAGAGCGAATATGGCATCGCTCTGAAGGATCCGAATTATATTCAGACCTTGCGCGACATGACTGCGCAACAGGAATCGCTCTACAAACAGACGTATAGTGCCTATCTGATGCATCATACAGACACGGTGCACACCAACTATTCATTCGTACAAACCCAATGGCCACTATGCGAGCTGATGCCGAAATTCATGTTCCTTGAAGCACTCAGCTACGTGCAGGATGGAGACGCAGAGAGTTTCAAACTATCGCTGGAGAAGTTGACGACAGACTATCCGGAGAGTGATGTCTCACCATTAGCCAGCCTGATGCTGAAAGGTGCTAAAGAAGGAAGACAACTGCAACTGGGAAGCACAATGAAGAGCATGGCATGGAGTACGTCGCTGCGTGGTGTCAACGAAGACGGAGAGGTCATTGACAGTACGATGATCTTCAGTAATGCTGAAGATGTGCCACATCTGTTGCTGCTGGCCTTTAAGACTGATAGTCTGGAGATAGGGAAAAACAATCTGCTGTTCGAGATTGCAAAGTTCAATTTCGAGAACTATCTGGTGAAGGACTTTGATCTGGAGTTCATCGACACAGGTAACGGACTTACGGTGCTGGTGATCAGTGGATTTGCAGATCTCTTTGAACTGGAAGACTATCATGACAGGATGGATGCATCTTCTTCTCTCCAACTACCTCCTACCCTCACACAGATCGATATCAGTGATGAGAACTTCAGACTGCTATTACAAGGCAGAACGTTTGAAGAATACTTTGAATGGATTGAAGGTTTGGACGAAGAAACTGAGAACTGATAATTGTTACCTGCTATTTGTAATTGATCAAAGTTATGTTGCCTCAAATACTTTGGGCTGACGATGAGATAGATCTTCTGAAGCCACACATCATCTTCCTGGAAAGGAAAGGATATGAAGTCATCACCATGACCAATGGACAGGATGCTCTTGACTATGCTAGAGAGCATCCGGTGGATCTTGTATTCCTGGACGAACACATGCCAGGTCTTACCGGACTGGAGACACTCAGTCTGTTGAAGGAAGAGTTCCCTTCGTTGCCCGTGGTGATGATCACAAAAAGCGAAGAGGAGAACATCATGGATCAGGCCATCGGTTCGAAGATTGCAGATTACCTGATCAAGCCCGTATTACCCAATCAGATGCTGCTAAGCATCAAGAAAAACCTGCATGCCCGTGCCATTACACAACAGCAGCAGACCAGTGGCTATCAGCAGGAGTTCGGACGTCTGAGTATGGCTATCAGTGATGCCAGGAACTTCGCAGACTGGACAGAAGTATATAAACGAATGGTGTATTGGGAGACGGAACTCTCAAGTAGTGCTGATCCACAACTGAGCTCTATGCTGTTGATGCAGAAAGATGAGGCGAACTCGGCATTCTTTAAATTCATCAAGAAGTATTATCTGTCTTGGGCGAAGAGTCTGACCAATCACACCGAGTGTGAGGGTCGGCCACTGATGTCTCCAGAGATCTTTAAGGAGTGTATCTTCCCTCGTCTGGATAACGGGGAAAAGCTATTCCTGATTGTAATCGATAATTTCCGATTAGACCAATGGAGAGCCATTGAACCGCTTCTGAACGATTATTTCACCTGTCAGGAGGATGTTTATTGTTCGATACTTCCTACGGCTACTCAGTATGCTCGCAATGCCATATTCAGTGGTCTGATGCCAGATCAGATTGCTAAGCTATTCCCAGATTTATGGGTCGATGAGGATGAAGAAGAAGGTAAGAACCTGAATGAGGAACCACTGATCAGGACGCAGATAGAGCGGTTCCGCAAGCCTTATGAGTTCTCGTATCACAAGGTGAATGAGAACAGTTTTGGGGAGCGTCTATCCAGTCAGTTGCGCGGTTTGTCGCGAAATCCGCTCAATGTGATTGTGATGAATTTCATTGATATGCTGAGTCATGCAAGGACAGAATCAAAAACGGTTAGAGAACTGGCAAATAATGAAGCAGGATATCGTGCACTGACGCGCACCTGGTTGGAGCACTCTTCGACGATAGAGATCTTCCGCACAATTGCCGATATGGGATATAAGGTGATACTGACGACCGATCATGGATCTATCCGTTGCGACAATGCGATCAAGATCATTGGTGACAAGAACGTCAATTCCAATCTTCGCTATAAACTAGGGAAGAACCTGAATTCGTCTTCAAAACAGCTCTTCTGGATTGACAAACCTCAGGAAGTAGGACTACCCGTGCTGAACCTCAGTACTCAATATGCTATTTGTGGCAATCATGATTTCCTGGCTTATCCGAATAACTACAACTATTATGTGCAGTATTATAAGGATACGTTCCAACACGGAGGTGTTTCGCTTGAAGAAATGCTGATACCTCTGATAACCCTTACTCCCAGATAAATCATGCTCTACGCAGAACTCATTCTACCGGTTCCGTTGAACCAAACCTTTACCTACATCGTACCTGCTACGATGGAGGCAATGGTGCAGGTAGGAATGAGATGTATGGCACCACTGGGGAAGAGTCACGTCTATACGGGTATTATAGTGGCACTGTCACCACATAAGCCAGAGACGGAGTTTGAGCTGAAGGAGATCACAAAGCTGCTGGATGATCATCCCATCATTCGTCATCCGCAATATCCGCTTTGGCAATGGATCTCACAGTATTATCTTTGTGCCATTGGAGATGTCATGAAAGCAGCTCTACCTAGCGAACTGAAGCCAGAGGAAGGCAAAGAAGGTACGGTAAGAGAGGATTTCAAGGCGAAGACTCGTACGATGGTAAGGATTTCGATTCCTGCTCTTGAGGATGAGAATGAAACGGATAACAAGCGTCTGGAACAAGCGTTTGAGAGTCTGAAAAGAAGTCCACAGCAACAGGCACTATTTATGAAGTTGCTTGACATGAGCCATGTGCTGCAGAAGAAACAGGCAGATCCGGTAGCAAAGGACGAGTTATTACGACTCTCCGGAACCAATGCAAGCATCTTCAACGAACTCAAGAAGAAAGGACTGCTTGAGACGTATGAACAGGAAATCTCACGTCTGGACATCCTACCTTTTGGGATGAATCCCGATGAGAATCAGCCTCCTCATCCACTTTCTGAGATGCAGAATGTGGCTTACCGACAGATATGTCAGAGTTTCAAGGATCATCAGGTCTGTCTGTTGCATGGCGTAACCTCGAGTGGAAAGACCGAGATTTACATTCATCTGATTAAGCAAGTCATCAGTCAGGGACGACAAGCGCTGCTGATGGTACCAGAGATTGCGCTTACCACTCAACTATGTCAGCGTATGCGAAGGGTCTTCGGACGTGATATGCTCGTGTATCATAGCAAACTGAGCAAT
>DCIF01000060.1:11114-12431 GCA_002315795.1 Bacteroidales bacterium UBA1733 | reverse complement strand
GTGGATGAGGAACACGAGCCAAGTTATAAGCAACAGGATCCTGCGCCCCGTTATCATGGTCGTGACGTGGCTATTGTTCTGGCGCAGAGACATGCGGCCAAAGTGCTGCTCGGAAGCGCCACACCTAGTTTGGAGAGCTACTATTTGGCGCAGAATGGCAAATATGGAATGGTGCATCTGACAGAACGTCATGCAGGTGTTTCGTTGCCCAAAATCACGCTGGTTGGAACAAGATCCGGACAGCAGAATACGTCTGATGCCAACCAAATGGGAGCCTTCACTCCTACCCTGCTGCAAGCGATTGGCAAAGCACTGACGAACGGACAGCAAGCTATTCTATTCCAAAACCGACGTGGATATGCCAAGCAGGTAGAATGCGTGCAGTGTGGCTGGACGCCACGTTGTCCGAGGTGCGATGTTACGTTGACCTATCATAAACGATATAAGAATCTGCAGTGTCATTATTGTGGATATCACATGCCATTGCCTCAACAGTGTCCACATTGTGGTAACGATCACATGGAAGATCAGGGATATGGTACAGAACGCATAGAGGAAACACTAAAGCGACTGTTGCCTCTGGCCAAACCCCTCAGAATGGATACAGATACGACATCAACACGAAAAAGCTACGAGCGTATCATCGAAGCTTTTGACAAGCAGAAGAGCAATGTACTCATCGGCACGCAGATGGTTTCAAAAGGACTGGATTTCAGTGCGGTGCAGACGGTAGGAATACTCAGTGCAGATTCGCTGATGAATATGCCAGATTTCCGCAGTCATGAACGAGCTTTCCAACTGATGGAACAAGTAGCAGGACGCGCTGGCAGACGTGAAGGTCAGGAAGGAGAAGTGATGATACAATGCAGTGATCCTCGACATCCCCTGTTGCGACAAGTCGTTGAACACGACTTTGAGAAGATGGCAGAGACACAGCTGGAAGATCGCAAGAAGTTCGGATATCCTCCGTTCACACGACTGATTGTCATCTATCTGAAAGGCCGATACGAGGATCGTCTATACAAGTTGGCACAGCAGTATGCGACATCACTCCGACAATCTTTCGGAAGTCGTGTATTAGGTCCTGAAGCGCCTGTCATCTCGCGTATTAAGAATATGTATATCCAACAGGTCATCCTGAAGGTTGAGCGTGAGGCTTCGACACAAGACGTCAGACGACTGCTATTGCTGGCACAGCAACAGTTGCAGCAGAACATTCAGGAGTTTGCCCGTATCGTGTTCTACTATGATGTAGATCCTGTCGGATAATTAAATATGGTCACCTACTTCAAATGAAGGTTACACCAGAAAAGAACC
>DCIF01000060.1:0-11109 GCA_002315795.1 Bacteroidales bacterium UBA1733 | reverse complement strand
AACCAATTAACAAAAACATATAATCATGGAAGAAACAAAAACAACAGGATTACCAGAAAATGCAATGAGAGAATTGCGCCCTGGTGAAGAGTATCATCCTCTGATGTCTCCACAGTCACAGCCACGCGAAGTCACAGCTTGGTCAGTGATCTGGGGTTTATTGATGGCTGTTTTATTCAGTGCAGCAGCTGCTTATCTCGGACTCAAAGTGGGTCAGGTATTCGAAGCAGCGATCCCGATTACAATCATTGCTGTAGGTGTTGCATCTGCAACTAAACGTAAGAATACGCTTGGAGAAAACGTCATGATTCAGTCTATCGGAGCCTGCTCTGGTATGATTGTGGCTGGCGCCATCTTTACACTTCCTGCACTCTATATTCTGCAGGCAAAATATCCGGAATTGACCGTCAGCTTCATGCAGGTGTTTATCAGTTCACTGTTAGGTGGTATCCTGGGTATTCTTTTCATGATTCCTTTCCGCAAGTATTTTGTGAAGGATATGCACGGTAAGTATCCTTTCCCTGAAGCTACTGCATCGACACAGGTTCTGGTCAGTGGTGAGAAAGGTGGTGACCAGGTAAAGCCTTTGGTTGTTGCTGGTATCCTCGGTGGACTGTATGATTTCTTTGTTGCCTCTTTCGGTTGGTGGAATGAGAATATCACATCGCGCTGTATTGCTGGAGGTGAGTGGCTGGCAGATCAAGCTAAGCTCGTGGTTAAGTGTAATACGGGTGCTGCAGTGCTTGGTATGGGATATATCATCGGTTTCAAGTATTCCCTGATCATCTGTTTAGGATCTGCATTGGTCTGGTGGATCATTGTTCCTGGCATTGCTTTGCTCTTCCCTGATCTGGAAGTTGCCACAGGAGTTTCAGCCGCTTCTGCTTCAGCTGAGACGATCTTCAAATATGCGAAAAGCATTGGCATCGGTGGTATTGCCATGGCCGGTATCATTGGCATTGTAAAATCCTGGCCGGTCATTAAGAGCGCTATAGCATTGGCTGGCAAAGAATTGAAACCTTCGAAGCAGCACACGGGAGCAAAAGACAGTGCAACACAGCTTCGTACGGAGCGCGACATTCCAATGAAGTGGGTAGCTATACTGGCAATCTCTACACTGATTCTGACTTTCGCCTTCTTCCTCTTTGGTGTCATGGACGGAGTTTGGCTGTTTGCCATTGTGGCACTGCTTCTGCTCACCATCATTGCATTCCTTTTCACTACAGTGGCCGCTAATGCAATTGCGATCGTAGGATCAAATCCTGTCTCTGGCATGACTTTGATGACGCTGATACTTGCTTCGGTCATCATGGTAGGCGTGGGTCTCTCTGGCACTTCTGGCATGGTGGCTGCTCTCGTTATGGGTGGCGTTACCTGTACGGCATTGAGTACTGCTGGTGCTTTTGTTACGGATCTAAAGACCGGCTACTGGTTAGGCTCAACACCGCAGAAACAGGAGACATGGAAATTCCTTGGTGTACTGGTTTCTGCAGCCACGGTTGCAGGAGTTATGATGATATTGAACAAGACATACGGTTTCGGGCCTGATAGCTCATTGGCAGCACCACAAGCAAACGCCATGGCAGCGGTGATAGAACCACTGATGAGCGGACAAGGCGCTCCTTGGTTGCTCTATGGTATCGGTGCAGCCATTGCAATTGTCCTTACGCTCTGCAAGATTCCTGCTTTGGCCTTTGCGTTGGGTATGTTCATTCCTCTTGAACTGAACCTGCCACTCCTTGTAGGTGGAGCGGTCAACTGGTATGTTACTTCTCGTAGTAAAGACGAAAAGCTCAATGCTGCGCGTGGAGAGAAGGGAACACTCTTGGCATCTGGCTTCATTGCAGGTGGTGCTCTGATGGGAGTGGTCAGCGCCGCTATCCGTTTCTGTGGTATCAGTTTCGATTATGAAGCCTGGTGGGCCAATCCGATGAGCGAATATCTTTCATTTGTGCTCTACGCTGCAATCATCGCGTATATGATCAAGAGCTCAATGAAGACAAAATAACTGATATGAATTTTTACGCAATGTATTCACGCGAGACCGTCTGTAAATCAGACGGCTCGCCTTTACAAGAAAAAGATCTTAATGTCCTGACATCAGAGTGTAAGGTAGCTGAATCTCTCTGTGAGGAAGCTAACCAAATTGTGGCTGTTCTTCTCAAGGAAGATGCAATGCTGCCAGAAGGATATAAAAAAGTACTCATCAGAGAACGATTTGCCCAATTACCAGCACACGAAGTCATGCTCATCGCTCGTGCGAAAGCATTGTTGGAATGGCGGCAAAATACAAAATTCTGTAGCAGATGCGGAGCTTCTCTGGTTGATGATGAAAAGATAACAGCACGGGACTGTCCGAACTGTCATCAGCAGGTATTTCCTCGAATCGACCCTTGCATTATCCTTCGTATCGAAAAAGAAGGGAAGATCTTACTCGCCAAACATACCTACCGAAATCAGAACATCTATGCTTGCATTGCTGGATTCGTAGAAGCTGGTGAAAGTTTGGAACAATGTGTCGCACGTGAAGTATTCGAGGAAACAGGTCTGAGAGTAAAGAACGTGAGATATTTCGGAAGCCAGAGCTGGCCTTTTCCTGCGCAGCTAATGTTAGGCTTTACCGCAGAGTATGAAAGTGGAGAAATCAGGCTGCAAAAAGAAGAGTTAGCAGATGCTCAGTGGTTTGACCCGAATGACTGTCCTGCAAGTCCGCAACCAGGATCCATTGCCTATCGTCTCATCCATGAACTTTAAGACTTTCATCTCAAAATAAAAACAGTGCCTCCGCAATAGTTCGATTGCAGAGGCACTGTTTTATTGATTCTTACTTATTACACAAATAGTGTTTTAGCGCTTGGTACCGGTCCAACGGCGAGACTTACCTCCCTCATAGAAAACAGGGAAGATCGACCAACCCGTATTCTTGTACTTAGCACGTGTACCAACTGGTACATAAAGACGGGTGTAAGCCATATCCATCTCATTACCGAAGGCTCTTTCACCAAGCTCTGGAGGATTCTGACAATAAAGAATTACCTCTACCATGCTGCTACGGTCAAAAGCATGAGTTCCGATGCTCTTCAAGTTCTTTCCAAATTGAAGGAACTGAAGAATTGAACCATCGAAAGCATAGTCTCCAATAATCTCTAAAGCATCTGGGAAGCTCACATTGGCCAGACCCCAGCACTCGTAGAAAGTATAGTCCTCAATCACTTTCAATCCTTGTGGAAGCACTACTTCTGTAAGATTTTTACAACTTGAGAAGGCGGCTTGTGCAATAGAGGTCACCGTAGAAGGAACGACATACTTACCAGACTTAGCAGCTGGACAGACAATCAAAGACGTAGCATCAGCATTGAAGAGAACACCGTCCTGAACAGAGAACATACCACCTTCCGCAACTTCAAAATTCTGAAGAACGAAGCAGTGTTCTACGATATTCCGGCCAACCTTCTGAATCGAAGCAGGAAGGTAAATAGAAGTAATCTCTCTACAATTGGCAAATGCAGAGTCTGCAATAGCTACGACATCAAAATCGCCACTATAAACAGCAGAAAAAACAGTAGAAGGAATTTCCAAACGGCCAGAAAACAGATGTTCTGCACTGTCTGGCACTACTCTGATACTTACCTTCCCTTCATCAATGATCGTAAAGCGGAAGCCATCGCGATCGAATGTCGTGTTCTGAGCATTTACCACACCCAGAGTCAGACACATAATAATTATAGATAATATCTTACGCATAATATCAACGAATTAGTATTTGCAATGGCCGGCATTACTGTCCGTCCTCATTAGTAGCAGGAGCAGCATGAGGCTTTAAGATAAAGACAACCGCACGGTTCCATTCGTTTACGATAGCAAATGGCTGTTCCTGGTCACCCTTATAATCCATGCTGAGTCGTGCAGGATCAACATTATATTCCTTAACCAGCATATCATAGACAGCCTGAGCACGCTTCTTTGAAAGCATCATGTTGTACTTAGGATATGCAGTCTGGATATCAGCATAACCAGTGACTACGACATCAAGATCAGGATGAGTCTCCATGAACTTAGCAACAGAGCGAACATTACGCTTCTGCGCATCTGTGATGAAGGTCTTGTCGATGTAGAATGAAACAGTGGTCTGCATCATCTCGTTATAAGACACATTCTCCTCCATCTTAATGACAGGCTTCAGTGCATCCTCAATACTATCATTGAGCTCATATACCTGACGATTAAGAACGGTTACGACATCGTTATCAGTATAGTGAGAGTACTGCAGACGACGACGACCTGAAGTATCCTTAATGTGATAGGTAATACCCATCATAGCATTGATATAGGTATCATAAACACGCTGGAATCGGACACCGTTATATCCGTCATCGGTACCATTGAATGAAACATCCAGATTGATATCCCATGCATCATTGATCATATATGACGCGATCAAACCGCCACGACCTGCAAAGTATCCGTGAGAAGTTCCATCAACGTTGTATGCGTATGCTGAAAGATCTTCTCCATTCTTTCCGACAGGCTTCTTCAAGTATTCAAGCTTATCCTTATCAAAACCAAAAGTATAAAAGAAACCAAGACCGAAGTAGCCAATTAAGTGGAATCGACGATCTTCCTTATACTTCCAGATAACGTTATGAAAATCAATCATACCATCAAGGAAACCACCGAGCATTGAAAACGAATAGTTTCCATCATACTTTCCATGTTCATCCAAATATTTGGCAGTCTCCCATTCAGCTCTACCACGCTGATTCAAGTACTCAATGCTACCACGAATACCGAACTGAGGATAGAAGAACTTACCTACAGAAATTTTGTAACTTGGACGGGCAATAGAGAAGAAGTTGGCAAAACGGGTGTTCTCTCCCATAGAAAGAGACATACCGACATGAGCACTGATAAAGATATTCTGAATCTGGTCACTCAGATACTCAATCGTATCAACCTTCACATATTCGTTTGGCATGTTTTCTGCCAGAGTATCACGTACGGATTCTACCAACTGATACTCTCGAGTATTATCATCCTGAGCAAAAGCATTATACATTGTACCCAGGCATATTGTCAAAGCAAAAAGAATCTTTTTCATATTTCGAAAATGCCTTATCAATCGTTAATAATGAGAATGATATAATGCTTGCAGTCAGGCAACTGCAATTTCTGGATATGTGACTCATCTGCGTCAACCCAAATATCCTCAAGAGGTACCTGCCAACGATTGTTGAGCAACTTACTGATAGACCAGGCTCTCTCATGGAATGCCTTGTCATCAGCCTTTGAAGCGTTGGTGATGAAAATCTTACTATCCTTATTGCGCTCGTATGCTGCGGCAGTTGTAAATACATTGTTCTGCTGCAGACGAGGCACTTCGAGTATATCCTCGTCAAATGAGATCAAAGTATAGGTAACATCCTTAACGACGTCAACATAGTCAACCTCTACAGGACGGTTAGCCAAAGCATCATCAAGTGCCTCACGGTTCTTATAGATGCGCTCCTCAATCTCATTATATTTATCATTGAATGGATTACGATTCTGCAAACGACCATCGGTAAGCTTGCTTTTGAGGAACCATGTCACACCAGCATACAGGTTGAGGTGACCATCCCACTTCTGATCAGAAATCAAGCCATCAAAAGAGTCATCAAGAACACTTTCCTGCGCCTCAAGACTGAAATGCCAACGATCAGAAAGAGCATACTCCAACTGAAGACCGAATTGCAGAGAAATCAAGCTTCGAGGAACACCACGTTTAGCACCTTCAGCCCAGACACTTATCTGAGAAAGATCCTTATTAGTATAGCCCCAGGTATGTTCAAAGCCAATACCCATGATACCACTGACCGTGAACTTACGTTCAGGCTCATAGCCAGTAAAGAGATTGGTGAGGTTTGGAAGCCACTGAGCAGCAATGCCAATAGAGTGCCAGTTGTAGGTAGGATAGCCGTCAATTGCAGCTGCTTCTTTTGCAGGACTCCAATCTTTGTACTCATCGTTTTCACTTGAAGGATTCTTTAAATAATCCTCATACACCTGGTCAGAACCACGCACACCCGTATGACGTCCATAGGTAAACTGGAAACGAACGTCATTGACAGGAGTCAGATACTTACCGATCGACAGAGCAGCACCGATATTGGTAAGCTGTCCAAAACTCTTCTTGCTGGTATAACTACCCCAAGAATTAAGAGCACCCAACTGGAAAATAATATGCCAGTTGTCTGTAATAGATGAAGGGAAGATGAAATCCTCACTACGGAGTACTCTGTTCAGTTCTTCATCTTCTTCCTCGTTGTAGAGAGATTGCAACAATGCATCTTCCTCAGGGCTGCCGCCAATGAGGTCATCGTCGATACCTCCACCTCTTTGCTGAGGATTACCGCTTCCCCAGTCTTCAGAAACCACAACCTGTGCCTGAGCCATATTCATAGACAAGGCCAGAAGCGATGCGGCAAAGATGGCAATAATTTTTTTCATACACAATAAAATTAGTTTCGCCAGAAAAATATAAATAAATTTAGTTATACTTAGTCAGTCCAATAATGACGACGTTTTTGGGTATTTGCATATCGATGCCTTCCCTTAGAATTTCTAAAATAATAGACAATTCCAACTCGAGGACTCACGAATAAATCGAAAGCACGATCCGTATGATCCACAACACCATTATATGCATTATCCGTAAAAAAACAATCAATCTCAAAAGTAAAGTCACTTGCTCTGGTTATGTGCCAAGCACCGAGAAAACCTGTCTTTGCATTCCACGTAAACAGCTCCTCTGAATTTACAGGATAAATATAATCAGGCCATTCATCGACCTTTTTATCCATACCAAAACTGTAAAGAACACCTCCACCAGCAACAAAATACAAATCAAACCAATTGCGAACGTCGTAAGGTCTGAAGAGATTGCAGAGATTCAGCAACAGATCCAAAGAGCCACTACCTGCATAAAACTGATAGTCCTTATATGTCTCAGGATCATAATCGACAGCCTTTTGGTGAGGGTAACCCAATTGAGAGTAAACACCAGCAGAAAGACGCAATCCCCAATAAGGCGTTATCGTACGACCAAGGACGATGCTTCCACTTGGAATTTTTATATGGTAAAAATTCTTTGCTGTAACATTTTCGTTCAGCGCCAAACTTACACCCGCATCAATTCCCACAAACCAGTTACCGGGTCCCTCGTAGTGTTTCTGCGCCAGCACCAAAAATGGCATGGCGATAAAAACAACCAATGTTATAAGTAACTTAGTGGTACGATGCATTGAAAAATTGATATATCCCGAGAGTTCATTTGAACCCTCAGGATTATATATAAATAATGTATTAGTAGCTTGAATGCTCAATCTGAGCGTTCACCTCAGCAACGATCGAAGCAGCGAACTCGTCGATGGTCATCTGTCCACCGTCACCTGCACCCTGCTTACGGATGCTAACCTTGCCTTCTGCCATCTCCTTCTCACCGACAACGAGCATGTAAGGAACCTTCTTCATCTCGTTATCGCGGATCTTGCGGCCGATCTTCTCGTTACGATCATCAACATATGCACGGATCTCCTGCTTCTCAAGAGCCTCCTTAACCTGATATGCATAGTCGTTGAACTTCTCAGAGATTGGCATGATAGCCACCTGATCAGGAGCCAACCACAATGGCAACTTACCTGCGGTGTTCTCGAGCAATACGGCCACGAAACGCTCCATCGAACCGAATGGTGCACGGTGGATCATGACTGGACGATGCTTCTGGTTATCAGCACCGGTGAACTCGAGCTGGAAACGCTCTGGCAAGTTGTAATCCACCTGAATGGTACCCAACTGCCAACGACGACCGATAGCATCCTTCACCATGAAGTCGAGCTTAGGGCCATAGAATGCAGCCTCACCATACTCGATGTGAGCAGGAAGACCCTTTTCCTGGCAAGCGTCGATGATAGCCTGTTCAGCCTTCTCCCAATTCTCCTCCGAGCCGATATACTTCTCACGGTTCACCTGATCACGCAATGAGATCTGAGCCTCGAACTGCTTGAAGTCAAGCGCCTTGAAGATAATCATGATGATGTCGATGATCTTGAGGAACTCCTCCTTCACCTGATCAGGACGGCAGAAGAGGTGTGCATCATCCTGAGTGAAGCAACGTACACGGGTCAAGCCATGGAGCTCACCGGTCTGCTCGTAGCGATATACGGTACCGAACTCAGCGAGACGCAAAGGCAGATCACGATAAGAACGTGGGCTGGTCTTATAGATCTCACAGTGGTGAGGACAGTTCATTGGCTTGAGCAGGTAGAGCTCGTCTGGATCAGGTGTAGAGATTGGCTGGAACGAGTCCTTACCATACTTAGCCCAGTGTCCAGAGGTAACATAGAGGTTCTTGTTACCGATATTTGGAGTGATTACCTGAAGGTAACCATAACGCTTCTGAATCTTAGTCAAGTATTCCTGAAGGCGGTTGCGGAGTGCAGTACCCTTAGGCAACCACAATGGGAGGCCAGCACCTACATTCTGAGTAAATGCAAAGAGTTCCATCTCCTTACCGAGCTTACGGTGGTCACGCTTCTTAGCCTCCTCGATGAGCTGGATGTACTCATCAAGCATTGACTGCTTAGGGAAGGTGATACCATATACACGGTTCATCTGAGGGTTCTTATCGTTGCCACGCCAGAATGCACCAGCTACGCTCAATACCTTGCAAGCCTTGATTGGAGCGGTGTTAGCGAGGTGAGGACCACGGCAGAGGTCGGTAAAGTTACCTTGAGTATAAGTAGAGATCTTGCCATCCTCAAGCTCAGAGATCAACTCGCACTTGAAGGTCTGACCCTTGGCAGCGAACTGCTCAAGGACCTCAGCCTTAGGAACGTCGTTGCGGACGATAGCCTGCTTCTGACGGGCAAGCTCGAGCATCTTCTTCTCGATCTTTGGGAAATCTGCCTCCTTGATATTTTCTCCGTTAGCCGGAACAACGTCATAATAGAAACCGTTCTCGATAGCTGGACCAATACCGAACTGGATGCCAGGATAGAGCTCCTGAAGAGCCTCTGCGAGAAGGTGAGCAGAACTGTGCCAGAAAGCATGCTTGCCTTCCTCTGAGTCCCACTTGAAGAATTCGATGGTAGTATCTGCTTCGATTGGACGAGTCATGTCCCACATCTGGTCGCCTACCTTAGCCACAAGAACATCTGCAGCGAAACGTGAACTGATACCCTCAGCCACCTGTTGAGGAGTTACCCCCTGCTCAAACTCCTTAACCGACTGGTCAGGAAAAGTGATTTTGATCATTGAATTACAAATTTCAATATTTATTATATAAATAGACCATCTTTGGCTACTTCCTTACGAACAGAAGCGCACAAAGATGGTGCAAAGATACGTTTTTTAGTAATCCAATAGCCAAATGTACTAATTTTTTTTACTTTTAATGTGTATTTTTATCATTAATGTGCAATTTTAGTCTTTTTTGCACAATTAATTTTTCATAATTTTAATTTTTATTTGGCATTTCCTCCGATTTTATTTATCTTTGCACCGATTAATAAAAATAATAACATTACCATATTTTAAACAACATGACAAACAACGAAACAGGATCAAAATCCTACTTGTTCTCGATTGTGCTTGTAGCTGTTCTCGGAGGACTTCTCTTTGGCTATGACACAGCGGTTATCTCGGGTGCTGAGAAAGGACTTCAGGCGTTCTTCATGGGAGCAACCGACTTCACTTACACAGATTTCTGGCATGGGTTCACCAGTTCAAGTGCCCTGATTGGCTGTATTATCGGTGCAGCTATCTCAGGAATGCTGGCTTCTAACTGGGGACGCAAAAAGAGTCTCATCTTTGCTGGAGTGATGTTTTTCATTTCTGCTTGGGGTTCAATGTGCCCTGAGACCATGATTCTTGACAAGGAGCCAAACCTCACACTATTCATCATTTTCAATGTCTACCGTATCATCGGTGGCGTCGGTGTAGGTCTTGCCTCAGCTGTCTGCCCGATGTATATCGGAGAGATCGCGCCAAGTGGCATCCGAGGCATGCTGGTTTCATGGAACCAGTTCGCCATCATCTTCGGCCAGTTGGTGGTCTATTTTGTTAACTTCTTCATCCTTGGCGATCATGTTGCTCCAGCCATCGAGAGCATCGGCAACGGCATGAATCAGATTCTCAACGGTGCAGAAGCTCAGTGGGCCATTGCAGAAGGTTGGCGTTATATGTTCGGTTCTGAGATGGTTCCTGCCGGACTCTTTGCCGTCTTGATCTGTTTTGTTCCAGAGACTCCTCGTTATCTTGCTTCTATCGGTGAAGACAGCAAAGCAGAGAGTATCCTTGCAAAGATCAATGGCGCTGGCAAGGCTCAGTCAATCCTGAAGGAGATCAAGGAGACCATGACTGTAAAGACAGAGCCTCTTATGACCTACGGTTTCCTCTGCATTTTCGTCGGCATCATGCTCTCTGTCTTCCAGCAGGCTGTCGGCATCAATGCTGTTCTTTACTTCGCGCCACGTATCTACGGTGCTATGGGCTTTGAGAACCCAATGATTCTTACCGTATTCAATGGTATCGTTAACCTTGCCTTCACCTGCATCGCTATCTTCACGGTCGAGAAGCTCGGTCGTAAGCCACTTCTCATCGTGGGTTCACTCGGCATGGCTCTTGGAGCCTTCGGCGTAGCGATGACTTTTGGCGACGAGAGTCTCAACCTCTATTGTATGATTTCCCTCATGGTTTATTCAGCAAGCTTCATGTTCTCATGGGGTCCTATCTGCTGGGTACTCATTGCAGAGGTCTTCCCTAACACCATCCGTGGCGGTGCTGTTGCCATCGCAGTTGCATTCCAGTGGATCTTCAACTGGATCGTATCTACTTCGTTCGTTCCTATGGCCAACAGCTTAGGTTACTGGTTCGTATATGGCATGTATGGTGTCATCTGCGTCCTTGCAGCACTCTTCGTATGGCGTCTGGTTCCTGAAACCAAAGGCAAGACACTCGAAGATATGACAAAACTCTGGAAGAAGAAGTAAGAAGTAGGCTAAGAACTACTAATAATTCTCCTTGCTTTTATTATTACGCAAAAAACTCGCTGATGTTTTCAGCGAGTTTTTT
>DCIF01000034.1:10200-11697 GCA_002315795.1 Bacteroidales bacterium UBA1733 | reverse complement strand
GGAATTTCTAAAGCAAACCAAATTATTTTGAAAGTATTTTAAAAAAATCTGCATTTTTAAGGTTTTTCAGCCACTTTCCAAACATTGTTGCTATCCTTATCTGTCATTTAAGAAAATTACACCTCGATTTTAAGGCATTTTTCAGCAACAGAGGATGAGAATTAGAACATAAAATTGGATTTTCGAAGATTTTGGTCTATCTTTGCAAAGTTTTCGAATTACACATTATTAAATATATAAAGAAATGGCAACAGTTGACGACAAGAAAATTATTTTCTCGCTGGTAAATTGTACTCACACCATTCCTCAGACACAGAAAACCGTACTGAAAAACATCTACATCTCGTTTTTCTATGGTGCAAAGATTGGTATCATTGGTCTGAATGGTGCTGGTAAATCTACTTTGATGAAGATTATCGCAGGCCTCATCCAGCCTTCGCAGGGCGAAGTGGTATGGAGTCCTGGTTATTCAGTAGGTTATTTGGAGCAGGATCCAAAGCTCGATGAGACCAAAACCGTAAAGGAGAATATCATGGAAGGCGTCCAATATATTTACGACGCCTTGGCAGAATATGAGGAGGTGAATATGAAGTTCGCCGAACCTGAATACCTTGAGGATCCAGACAAGCTGGACAAGCTCATGAACCGACAGGCAGAACTCCAGGATATTATTGACAGCACTGACGCTTGGAACATTGATTCTAAGCTTGATCGTGCAATGGCAGCTCTTCACTGTCCTCCTGGAGATTGGGGTGTCAGCACTCTTTCTGGCGGTGAGCGTCGTCGCGTTGCGCTCTGCCGTCTGTTGCTCAAGAAGCCAGACGTACTGCTCCTCGATGAGCCAACCAACCATCTTGATGCGGAGAGTATCGACTGGTTGGAGCAGCATCTCCAGCAATACGAAGGCACCGTCATCGCCGTTACTCATGACCGATACTTCCTTGATGATGTTTCTGAATGGATCCTTGAGCTCGATCGCGGCGAGGGTATCCCTTGGAAAGGCAACTATTCAAGCTGGCTCGACCAGAAAACCACACGTATGGCTCAGGAAGAGAAGACTGCCTCTAAGCGTCGAAAGACGTTGGAGCGTGAGCTCGAATGGGTACGCATGGCACCAAAAGCACGTCAAGCTAAGGGCAAAGCGCGTCTGAACAGCTACGATAAGATGCTCAACGAAGAGCAGAAAGAACGTGAAGAGAAGTTGGAAATCTTTATTCCAAATGGTCCTCGTCTCGGCAACAAGGTACTCGAAGCCGATCATGTAGCAAAAGCTTTTGGCGACAAAGTTCTGTTCAAGGATCTCAACTTTATGCTTCCACCTAACGGCATCGTTGGTATTATTGGACCTAACGGAGCCGGTAAGACCACCCTCTTCCGCATGATTATGGGTCTCGAGACTGTTGATGCAGGTACATTTACCACTGGAGAAACCGTCAAACTGGCATACGTTGATCAGCAGCACAAGGATATCGATCCTAAGAAGAGTATCTTCGACGT
>DCIF01000034.1:9550-10090 GCA_002315795.1 Bacteroidales bacterium UBA1733 | reverse complement strand
AATAAGCTTTGTGGCGTTCTTTCTGGTGGTGAGCGAAACCGTCTGCATCTGGCTATGGCGCTCAAGGAAGAGGGCAATGTACTCCTCCTCGATGAGCCAACCAATGATATCGACGTAAATACTCTCCGTGCACTTGAGGAAGGTCTGGAGCAGTTTGCTGGCTGTGCGGTTGTCATCAGCCACGACCGTTGGTTCCTCGACCGAATCTGTACGCACATTCTGGCGTTCGAAGGCGACGGAGAAGTGTATTTCTATGAAGGTTCATATACTGAGTACGAGGTGCATAAAGCAAAGCGCCTTGGCACCGAAGAGCCAAAGCGCGCACGTTATCGTAAGTTAATGGAAGACTAATCCGGCTTACAGCTTGGTCACACGAAGCTGATCAAGCAAAGCCTGATTAACATGGATATTCATATTCTCCACGGCATCAGAGAATTCCAGTGTAAGAATATGTACACCAGCCTTGAGTGGAATGACTGTGGCATTACTCCATCCCCAGTTGTTCCACTCATTTGTTCCTCTATGTGGGAAGAGTGAAAC
>DCIF01000034.1:8747-9422 GCA_002315795.1 Bacteroidales bacterium UBA1733 | reverse complement strand
AGGAATAGTGATTAAAGGATTCTCATTGCGGGTAATCATAGCCAGACGACCATTTGCGCCACTCACATCTACGCCTTCCAGTGTTGGGACCTTAGCACGGGTCTCAGCAACTCCTGCCAATCCGCCACCGGCGCCTACACTCTCCTGGACCTGCTTGCGCTGAGGATCGAATGGCAGAGCATAGTCACCCACCTGATAATGGGACACATTAGTATAATAACGGACGGGTTCGCTCATATACGAATGCCAGCCTTCGGCATTGACAGCAACAACGGCATACTCGCCAGACTCTGATAGTTCGCAAGATAATACGTTGGCCGCTAATGTCATATATTCCTTACCATCACGCAGCACAATATATTTCTCCACATCGTTCAATGTCGATGCAGCATGCTCTGCCATGATCCTATCAGCGGCCGGAGCTTCCCAGAACAACTTTTGCTCCTCCAGTTTCACCACAGGAGTCAGTGGCTGGTATGCATTCTTGCAGAGGGTCATCTTCATCGATGCTGGCTGACGATTGCTGAGCACCATCTCAATGGTGTGCTCACCTTCAAGTTCAGCTGAGAAAACCGGAGCAGTTTCTACGCCATCCAGGCGGAAAGACTTAATTTCATTGCCGAACCCTGAAATAGACATATTCAAAATGGCATTGCGATAGCGGAAATTCTTCAG
>DCIF01000034.1:6328-8618 GCA_002315795.1 Bacteroidales bacterium UBA1733 | reverse complement strand
CTGACGAGGAGAATTGATGGCTAATCCCTTGTCATTGCCATCATAGATCACCATGTTCTCATAATTACTGAGGTTCATAGCAGCCAATCGATAGATGCTGGAGATGCTATGTAGCACACCTTCTTCATTACCGGCTTTGGCCTGCGCTTTCATCCAGTATCCCTGCGTAAATGGCCACATAGCGTCATTGTGATAGGGATACTGATCCTTCAGATTCGGATAGAAATCAGGAGTACCGAAATTCTCACTCACCATCTTTTCGCTGATCGTCTTCTGACGTTCTGGCGATGCAATATCCCAAAGAATAGCAAACGACTCACCAAGAATCTCCATCTGCGGATGCTGCACCAGATGATTACGGCCATAGAGATAGATGGCATACAAACCCTTCTCCTCCATCCAGAGCTGTTTGTTCATTCCCTCTTTGAGCAGATCTGCCCACTGATCATATTTAGCGGCCCATGCCTGCTGAGACTCTAATCGACAGATCTCAGCCAGGATACGCAACGAACGATAGTGTACAGCCGTTGTTGCCATGGCTTCACTCTGGTAGATGTCAGCAGGCTGCATCCAGATAGGATATTCCTGCTCACGCCAGTCGAGCCACGAGGTCTCGCCACGCATCAGCTGCGTCTGAGGATCGTAGGCCACCTTATGGTCATCTTCCAAAGTATTCTTAATGACTGGGAAGATACGATCGAGCCACTCACGTGAACCAGTTACCAAGTAGCACTCCCATGCAGCCAGGACCCAAGTAGTACGATCAGTAGAACAAGGCCACGCGCCACCAGTTCCCGTATCCTGAATGATGCGGTTATTCTGATTGATTTTTGCCAGCAAAGACTTCATCGACACTTCCGGACAGAGTTGTGCCAACGAGTGCAGAATAGAATAAGACACGTCACGCGTCCAGACGCCACCCCAATACACACCCGTGCGATAAGTAGAATCGGCTTCAATAGCCAACTCGCTCTCCTCCAAGCTCATATTGAAAAGTGCATTATCGATAGTGAGCGAAGAAGAGTACTGAGGCAGATGACTGATGTCTCGTTTCAGCGTCCAGTGCTCAGGATCTATTCCTGTTGGCGTCTGAGGCATATAGTTTGGAGCAGGAGACGTCCATTCGCTCTGATAGTTGCTGGTCATTTCTGTAGCAGACTTAGCCACAGCCTTCTTTTTTCCCTGAATAAACTGGTTGCCACGCCACTGATAGTCAGCATTCTTATAGATGGTCTGTGCCTCAACAGAGCCTGTTGAGAAACCAATGGCTGCTAAAGAAACCGCAGCAGCCATCGTTTTAATGAGGATATTATTCATGTGAAATGATTTATGCCAAAGTAAAGTCAATAGTCTTTCGCTCCATATTTACCGAAGCCACCTGAATCTTGAGGTTATCTCCTAATGTGAAGCGTTTGTGTGATCGTCGGCCGATGAGGCAATAGTTCTTCTCATCGAATACATAATGATCGTCCTTCAGGTCTCGAACCGGGATCATTCCTTCACAGAGATTCTCCTTAATCTCTACATAAATACCCCATTCAGAAACACCACTTACCACACCATCAAAGACCATTCCAAGACGATCTTTCAGGAACTCTGCTTGCTTATATTTAATTGAAGAACGCTCAGCCTGTGCCGCCAGCTGCTCCATATCTGAGCAATGCTTGCACTCTTCTTCTAGCTGCGGCAATGGCACGCTGCGACCTTCCTGGTTCAAATAACGGTCTAACAGTCTATGTACCATGCAGTCTGGATAACGACGGATTGGAGAAGTAAAATGAGTGTAGTACTCAAAAGCCAAACCATAGTGACCAATGTTCTCGGTTGTATATACAGCTTTGGCCTGCGAACGGATAGCAAGGGCCGAGAGCAGATTCTCCTCAGGGCGGTCATGAATCTCTTTCATCAACGTGTTGATACCCTGACTGATCACCTTGTTATTACCTTGAGCAATGAACTTGTGGCCGAAGCGTGAAGCTACACCAGCAAGGTTCTCTAACTTCTCTGGTGTAGGCTGATCATGTACGCGATAGACGAAAGCCTTGGCCTTCTTCTGCGCTTTACCTTTAATCTTCTGCACCTTGACATTCTTGCCAATAGCCTCAGCCACCGTGCGGTTTGCCAGCAACATAAACTCCTCTACGAGCTTATTAGCATCCTTAGACACCTTGAAGTAGACATCGGTCGGCTTACCCTTCTCATCAATGACAAACTTCACTTCTGCTCGTTCAAAGCTGATAGCACCTTCAGCAAATCTACGGGCACGCAACTGCTTGGCCAAACGATCGAG
>DCIF01000034.1:0-6263 GCA_002315795.1 Bacteroidales bacterium UBA1733 | reverse complement strand
GCTTCCTCGTATGAGAAGCGGCGATTAGAGCGGATTACCGTCTTGACAATCTGCGACTTGACAATATTGGCATCATCATCCATCTCGAAAATGACAGAGTAGGTCAGCTTATCCTCATCCTGTCTGAGAGAACAAAGTTCGTTACAGAGTCGCTCAGGCAGCATCGGTATCGTGCGATCTACCAGATAGATAGAGGTAGCGCGCGAAAAAGCCTCCTTGTTGATGACCGAATCAGCATGCACATAATAGGTCACATCTGCAATGTGCACACCTGCTTCCCAGTGCCCATTCTCCAACTTGCGCAAAGACAAAGCATCATCAAAGTCCTTTGCATCAGCAGGATCGATCGTGAATGTAGTGTATGGACGATAATCCAGACGGCGAGCCACCTCTTCCTCTGTCACTCCATCTTCAATCTTATTCGCTACACGTACCAGCGATTCAGGATACTTATAAGGCAATCCATATTCAGCCAGGATGGCATGCATCTCTGCATTGTTCTCACCATCACGACCCAACACATCTACGATACGACCGATAGGATTCTTTGAGAACTGTGGCCAGCGCTCAATATCGACCACGACCTTATCGCCATGCTTTGCCTTGCCAAGGAGCTCGGTAGGGACATAGATATCCTTATCAAGACTGCGGTTATCAGGGGTGACGAAAGCATATTTGGCCGACTTCTGCACTACACCCACATAGCGATGAGGAACACGCTCTATCACCTCTACGACACGAGCCTGAGGGCCGCCGAACTTCGTACGACGGCCAGCCACCTTCTGGATACGGACCTTATCGCCAGTCAATGCCTGCAGATCATCACCATCATAGACGGTAAAAGGTTCCTCATAAAGAGGTGTCACGCCATCAGGCTTAGTTGCTGTAATGCGAACACTGTGCATGCCATTATGGCGACGCTCGAAGACACCAATCAGTTCCTCCTGCGACTTGCGGTCGGCCAGCATATAGCGTCCTGAAGATATCTCCTTCAGGAAACCCATGGCCTGCAGCTCGACCAGCATATCATAGACGTCACTTCGGTTGGAACGACCGAAAATACCCAATTCCTGCGAGATCTGCAGATAGTTGTACGAATCTTTTGGATGCGCACTGAACCACTCAGTGATTCGTGCCATTAGTTTTTCTGCTCCTTTGGTGCTTTTCTTTGCCATAAAGGTGAGATAGTTAAGAGGTTGCTATAGGGTTTAGCCTTGTTTTTCGTCTTGAATAATAAGGTGCTGCAAAGATAGTGTTAATTCATGGATTCTCCAAATTTTTAACGATAATTTTTCATAGAATCCCAATAATGAGTCATGAATACTGACATTAGGTACACGATGTCAGTTTCCGAGATCAAAAATATCAACACATCCGCGGATGTGTTGATATTTTACATCAATTATTTGCGCACAAGCAAAACTGCGGACATTGGCTCGATCTGGCCAACGATGTTTCCTTTTTTTACTTGATATTTCTTACCAGAAACCACGTCCTTATAGGTTCCGTTTGGCAAAGTCGTTGTCAAATTGAGCGTCTGAGCATCGTTAGTTATGTTAATCACGGCCAAACCTTTCTTACCACGCGAGATAGCAGCAACTGCACCATTCTCAGAGAACGTGATTGACTCAGGCTGTCCATGCATCTGCGAACGGAACTTATTGACAGCCACGACCAAAGGATGCTTGAAGTTATCATTACCCTTTGCACCAACGAGGTTGTTTCCCCAGTAATTGCCTGACGGAGAATCACTACCATCAGGACGGCTATAGAACAACGGAGTACCGAACTGGCGAGCTGTTAGGAAGGTCCATCCCAGACGAATCTGCGCATCAGAAATACAGCCAGACTCATGCTCATTGCAATACGTATCATGGCTTTCTACCCAAGTAACAAGCTTCTCTGGAGCAGCAGGATGCTGAAAACCAACGACATCAGACTTGTTCCAATTGGCATTGTTGATATCATTGCGCAGTGTCCAACCCAATCCGCTGGCGGTGAGACCCATATACTCAGCATATTCAGACTCCTTGACATTCTTATCCTGCAGTACCTCGGCATAGACGAAGAGACTGTCCATCGGCAAAGACATGCGAAGACCCTTGACTGCCTTACGGCCAGTAGCTACATCCCAGAAATCATTCTCCGGAGAAGCAGGATCCTTAGGATCACTTGGCAGCGCAATATGCTTGGCCGTGTCATAACGGAAACCACGTACACCGCAAGCCAGGAGATCATTGACATAGGTCATATAATAGTACTGAAAATCAGGATTCTCAGTATTGACATCTGGCAAATCTCCCATCGCGCCGCTAGTGCACTGAAGACGGTCATTATAGTCAGAGATCGCCTTGAAACCATTGGCATGATAGAGTTTGTCGTGTCCGCCAACTGCAGCATCCAGATCGTCTGATACTCGGGTATCATCTACCGAAGTGTGATTTGGCAATACATCGACAATGATGCGAACACCATACTTATTAGCCTCAGCACAAAGAGCTACAAGATCCTCGCGCGTGCCAAGCTGGTAGTTACCAATCTTCCAATCAGTTGGCTGATAATGATAGTACCAGCGACCATTGCCATAAAGCTGATTGCCGCCTCCCTTATCTCCACGTGTCTCTGTGACACATTGCTGAGCAGGCGAAGTCTGGACGATAGTATAGCCTGCAGCAGCAATATCTGCCATATTCTCACGGATGGTATTGAAAGACCAGCTCCAGGCATGAAGGATCACATCATCGTTGGTAGGAACTTCCTTCACTGTTGCGGCCTGTGACTGACAGCTCAGGAAAAGCATCATGGTTAGAGCTGGAATAATATGCTTGTTCATTTTCTTGATATTTCTGGTTATTTCTTGATATTATTATCTTATCATTAACTTCTTGCCTGATTGAATATATAGCTGACCAGGCGTCAACTCATTGACAAGCTGTCCCTGAAGATTATAAGTCGGCTTGTCAAGATGCTCTTCATCGATTGATATTGCTTCAAGAGAGACATACTGAGAAGTGACGTCATTTACCTTGAATTTTGAGCCAGATTTCTCGCTGCTGATAACATAATATGCATCATGCGTCATACCTGTAACATCAAGGGTCTGCACATTGCCAGCAGCATTTGCAAACACAAAATTGACTGCATAATCAGCAGAAAGGATATCGAAAGTCTGTGTGTACCATGTCTTTCCACCAATTTCCTCAGTACTTGAAGCAGCCTTTCCTGGCCAGTTGCCATTGATCTGAGTATTCTCAGGTCCGGCCCACACATAGATATAGAGCGGATTCATCTCTCCAGACTCATTGCATACATGCATAGTAGCCTTGTAAGCATCAAAAGGAACCACAGGATCTGGCTCTACGAAGGTATAGACGCGCGTTTCAATTTCAGAAACAGAATTGTTGACATAAAGACCTACTTTCAGCGTAACAGTTTCCTCGATAGTGAGTGTTGATCCGCTCTCCACGATCTTGCCATTACTAGCAGTTGGAGTGCTTCCATCAAGTGTATAAATCAGCTTTACACCCTCAGCCTGTGAGACAGCAGTCATCGTAACCGTTTGTGATTCTCCTGCTTCAAATGTAGCAGAAGCCAGACTGATCCATGGCAACTCACAGCTCTTCTTCAGGAAATAGTAATACTGATCTTTCACACTCTGAACCAGCTGATAGTCAGAACCAATATCAGTTACTGAAGGACTACCGACAATCACACCAAGCTTCTCACAAGTGAATGCATAATATTTTTCTGCACAAGCAATCTTTGTCCAGGTTGACTGGCTATGGATACCAGCTGCTTTACGAGCCGTAATCATCTGTTTGATGTCATTCTTGTATGCCAACCAATGTGGCTGGAACACACATGGAGTACCGGGCATTCCCAGAAGCACCGCATTTGCTGCCAGCTCCTTACCCACTTTGATAGGATCTTGCTTATCACCGCCAGTGGCCGTACGGTCCTGTGTATCATGATTCTCTACGAAAGTCACAGCATAGCGGCGATAATCTTCCTCTTTGATGAGCATCTCATGTTTATCAAAAGTCGGAGAAGAATTGCTACCATAACCTTTGGCTAACATATCACGGATAGCATAGCGGAATGGGAAATCGAAAGCAGCAGACTGAATGACGCCATCAGTCGTGGTTCCTTTGATCCAATTTTTGATCACTGAGTTACCATCCCAGACCTCTCCAACTGAGAACTGAGGTTCAGCCTTAGCATTATAGAGGCCAAAGTATTTGGCAGCAAAGCCCTTGCCGACATCATAGCGGAATCCGGAATAACCGAGGTCGTTCAGCAAATAGTCTTCGTACGCAAAAATACACTTCTGCACGTTTTCAGAAGCATGATCCAAATCACGCATACCGCTCCATCCTTCACCAGAATCCTTGTTTGGAGAGAGCTGATAGCCATTGGCATCGGCCCACTTCTTGCACTCGCCACCGTCATCATCGTAAGGGATATCAGTGCTAACCATCTGATAAGTAATCCCTTTATAAGTCTCAGCCGGGAAATCTACCCAGTTTGAAAGGTTCTGTCGATGGTTGATAACAACGTCTGCAATAGTACCAACCCCTTTCTCTTTGAAAGTTCTGATCATACTACGCAGTTCTGATTCAGTACCAAAAGAAGAGTTCTGGTCGAAATAGTATTTAGGGTTATATCCCATAGACTTACCATCGCAGTTTCCGGACTGAGGCACCCAGATCAAAGAGAAATACTGGCTGTATTCATCAGCGTTTGCCTCCATGGTCGTCCACTTGGAATTCTTATAGTCGTCCCATGAAAAACCCTGAAGCATGACACCCTCATAGTGAGTAGGCCATCCCTGCGCCAAAACCTGGTTAGCGCCACAAAGACCTATAACGGCAAAAAGCAGAACAGTAGAAAGATGTTTTTGCATACGTAATCAGAAAAAACTTTAGAATTAGGGCGCATCGCTACGTAGAAAAATAACGATGCGCCCATACTTTATAGCATCAAGAAGGATTACTTCTTAACAGTAATCTTGTTAGGATTAACCGAGAGATCAATTGAGATCGTGTAGGTACCATCCTCAGGAACAGTAATGTTAGCGCCACCAGCAACAGCCTCGAATGGAGATCCTAAAGCGACAAGCGATCCACCACGGTTCCAATCCCATGCATCGTTAGCACGGATCTTCCACTCCACACCAGCATTGATCTGGCATGAACCTGACCAGAGGTTATTTGAAGCATCGTAGGTCAATTTAGCTACATCGTTACCCCAGCCATCCTGAGGGAATCCGCCAATGATACCGAGAGACTTGATTGGTTCAAGTTTGACAGATGTGGTAGTCATATCGACAGTGATGTAATAGAAACCGGCAGGAACCTTGAGGTTATCACCAGCGCCATAAGTGCCTGTATAAACACCCTTGTCGTCTGCAACAAGGTTATCGCAGCCAAAGTCATCCTTCCACTCTGGGAATGGAGAGAACTTGAACTGTGTCTCACCTTCGGTGCCGAGCTGAACGCCACCTTCGAAGATACCCTCACCATTACCTTGGAGCGTTGGAGCAGTTGCAGGGTCCCAGCCCTGGTAGCTACCTGGAAGATAGAGACATACAGGATAGCTAGTTGAGAGGACCTTAACGCTATAAGCATGAGAAGCAACACCGAGGACAAACTTATATTCGCCAGACTCTTTGCTCATCACATAGTTGGCACCGCCAGAGATAGCACCATTATCGCCAATCGAATAAGTCCAGTCGTGATTGAAACGGAACTTATACTCATCACCCTGTGACATGGTGGTAGTACCAACGAATGACTTGATAGAAGCGTCGTAAGTCAAATCGACATCGCTACCCCAACCATTGAAGCCACCAATCAAGCTAATGCTCTTAACCTGAACGAGTTCAAGGGTCTTATGCTTCATATCACAAGCTACACGATACATACCAGAAGGAACAACGATATTGCCACTTCCTACAGTAGTACCATTAGCTACTGCGAAGCCGAGATCTGAATTCACAGCCAGGTCATCAGAGCCGAAGTCACCTCCTTCCCAAGCTGGCTTTGGAGAGAACTTGAACTGTACGTCGCCACCATCCTCGGTTGAGAGGTCAACGATTGCCTCGAACAGACCCTTGGTCAAAGTACTCTGTGGAATCGTTACTGCAGTTGCAGGATCCCAACCCTGATAGCTACCTGGCAGGTAGAGCTTCTCAGGATAGGTTGCTTTGTAGGTGGTAATAGTGATAGGAGTCTTAGCTGAAGGAAGAGCCTCAACAGATGCAG
>DCIF01000058.1 GCA_002315795.1 Bacteroidales bacterium UBA1733 | reverse complement strand
ATGGCCGTAGGTGGTTGGCACGATGCAGGCGACTGGGATCTGCGTGTCGAGTCACAGTCTATCCAGCCTTGGCAGCTCTGCATGATGGTCGAGAATCTCGGTGCTTACTGGGACGAGACCACCATCGATCAGCACCAGCATCTCGTCGAGATCCACCAGCCAGATGGCATCAACGACTACCTCCAGCAGATCGAGCATGGTGCTTTGACTCTCATGGCAGGTTGGAACGCCCTGGGTCGTCTCTACCGTGGTGTGATCTGTCCTACCGTTCGTCAGTATGTCTTCTTAGGCGATGCTGGTTCGCACACCGACCGCATCAAGGGTACGGCCGACGACCGTTGGGTCTTTACTGAGAACAATCCAACTCGTGAGATCGAGGTGGCAGGCCGTCTGGCAGCTATCTCTCGCGTTCTCAAGAGCTATAACGATACCCTCTCTGTGCAGTGTCTTGATGCGGCTCAGACCATCTATGCCGGTTTGGCTTCGCAGGAGAATCCTTTCCTGACCTCCAGCCATCTGCAGGCAGCCGTCGAACTCTGGCTCACCACGCGCGACAAGCAGTATAGTGACTACATCCTCTCGCACCAGGACTATCTCTGCCAGCACATTGACCAGTGCGCGTGGTTCATCGGCCGTTTTGATAAAGCCTTAGGTAATAAGAAGTTCTCAGCAGCCCTTCAGAAGGCGCTCTTGACTATCCTGCCACAGATCGACAAGATGATGCAGATGAACCCTTATCGTGTTTCCAGTGGCCGTAGCGGTTTCTCGTCTGGCTCCTGGGCCGCTCAGCATGAAGGCTTCCGCTATGCTATGATGCATGACAGCTATCCTGAGATCTTCTCTACCGAATATATGGCCAACATTGTGGAGTGGGCTTTGGGTATGCATCCTGGCCGCAACCGCAGTACCTTCGTCGGTGGCGTAGGTCAGCAGGCAGCACGCATCACCTATGGTGCCAACCGTGCTGACTGGTCATACATCCCAGGTGCTGTCATTCCCGGAACCAACCTTATACAGCCCGATCTGCCTGAACTCCTTGAGTATCCGTTCCTCTGGCAGCAGCGTGAGTTTTGTGTCGATGGTGCTAACACCGCCTACCACTACGTTGTCATGTCATTGGCCAAGAGTTATCGCAAGTAAGTGTTCCCTTAATAAAAATAGCGTCAGACATATCGCAAATTGTCTGGCGCTATTTTTCTCAGAAGCTACCTGTTGCGGTAATGAAGCTTCTTTTCTTCGAGCATGATGTTGTCTGCTTTGGTCAGAATATCATCTATGCGGCAACCCGGATCGGAACGACTGGTAGAGACACCGACTGAGATGGAGAGACGCTTTACGCGCTGGCCTCGCCAGTTCTGGACTTCCCAATCGAAGCGTGTAGCAGCTTCTTCAAGTTCCTCTTCTGTGCAATACAGAATGGCAATAAACTCATCGCCACCCACACGATAGACATGACCGTGCTTGCCGTATGATGCCGTGATGCAGGTGGCTGCACCCTGAATCAGCTCATCGCCTGCCAGATGGCCGTAAGTGTCGTTCACCACTTTCAGTCCGTTAATGTCGAAGATCACGACAACCACCTCGGTGGTCGGCATTTCTTCTCTCAGTTCGTTGAGTTCTTCGGTGCAGCTCTGTCGGTTGGGCAGTTGCGTGAGCGTGTCAATGTGTGCCAGCTGATAGGCAATGTCTTTCTCCTGCTCGAGTTCGATCAGACGGATGATGCTTTTCCTGCGAGTGAGGAAGGTAGTCAGACCCGCAGCAATAGAGATGATGGTAAAGATGGTGAAATTAACGGCAAAAGAGAAAAAATGGTCATGCTGTAGCGCCATACAGTACATAGCCACGGTGCCGGCCAGTTGCAGAAGGACCCAGAAATAGGGCTTCAAAAAGGTAAACAGTGGGGTGATGGTGATGATGGTGATGAAGATCAGAAAATCAAAGTTGCCACGATAGGTGCTGCCGACGTAGGTGAAGCAGACGGCCCAGAGGACGATGGCCACCGCGTAGATATGCTGCATGACATAGAGGTGACGGAACTTGGTCTCATAGTGGTGCTTGATGGCGTTGGCATAGAGCATCACCAGCGCAGAGATGACAAACAGCGTGATGTAGCCAATGAGGTAGCCCAGAGCTCCAGGCGAGGATTTATCATCGACGTTCAGCACCCAGCTGAACAGCATCAGGGCTTCGAACAGCATGATGATGGGTAAAGCAATGTTGCAGTACCTGATGGTATCTTTCATGCCGATTTTTATAATCTGATCTTCCATTGATTTGAATAAAGGTCAAGATATTCTTGTGGTAGTGTATATAGGTGGTGCAAATATAGTCAATTTTAATTAATTATGGTTCATTTTTGCTCGAAAAGTTACAAAAAAATGCTAAAATTGCCGGTAAATGCCCTTTTTATTTACTTTATTATTGTGAATGTGGGCAGATTGTCTTATCTTTGCAGCAAGCTGAAAAATACATTACCATCAAATAATCTATCGAAACGATGAAATTCAAACATCCTCTTGTCCTAACGGCTCTGATGGCCGCAGGATGTTCATGGGTACAGGCTCAGAATCCGTTTGTGAGTGGCAACTTCTCGGCCGACCCTACCGCACGTGTCTTCGGTGACCGTGTCTATGTCTACCCTTCACATGATATCACGCCGTCAGAGTATCCAGACGCTCGTCAGGACTGGTTCTGCATGGCCGACTATCACGTCTATTCGAGTGCCGATATGGTGCACTGGACCGACCATGGTGCTATCCTCGATCAGAAAGATGTGCCTTGGGGTAACCCTGCCGCCTATTCGATGTGGGCACCTGATTGTGTGCAGGGTCCGGATGGCCGATATTATTTCTATTTTCCTGATGCTCAGAAACCCGTAGAGGGTCAGCGTGGAGGTGGCTTTGGCGTAGGTGTGGCTATCAGCGACACGCCTTACGGTCCGTTCAAGGCTGAGCCGAACAAGATAGAGGGTGTCTCAGGTATCGACCCATGTGTGCTGCAGACCTCGAAGGGCGACAGCTATATCTTCTGGGGTGGCGGTGGCCTGCGCGTGGCCAAGATGAAACCTAACCTGCTGGAGCTGGCCGAAGACAATCCGGTCTCGACCCGTAAGTTCGGCAACATGGAGATGACCATGGTAGGTGCAGACTGTTCGAAGGATCTGCCACGGGCCGGCCTCATGGAGGGTCCGTTCGCCTTCGAGCGTAACGGTAAGTACTACCTCACTTATCCTTGGGTGCGCTATAAGGCTGGCGATAAGAACGAAAAGGGAGAGGTACTCGATAATCCGACCGAGGCGCTGGTATATGCCATGAGCGACAATCCGATGGGTCCATACGAGTACAAGGGACTCATCATGGAAGAGTCGCCAACACACTGCTGGACCAACCATCACTCGATTGTGGAGTTCAAGGGCCAGTGGTATCTCTTCTATCACCACAATGACTATTCGCCAAACTTCGATAAGAGCCGCAGCATCCGCGTAGATAGCCTCACGTTCAATCCGGATGGTACCATCCAGCAGGTGATCCCAACCTTGCGTGGTGTAGGTATCACTGATGCGGCAGAGAAGGTACAACTGGACCGCTATAGCGCTATCAGTGCCAAGGGCGCCAGCATAGACTTTGTGGCCGATGCTGCTGATATCAGGAAAGATACGACCCTGCGTTTTGACGGCTGGAAGATCGCCCTTGAGCCTCAAGCCTGGGTGCGCTATGAGAAGGCTGAGGTGAAGCAGATACCTGCTACCAAACTTTGGATACGCGTACGTGCTGCCAAGGGTGCCGATCTCAAGCTGGAGATGAAGCCAGTGATGCAGTCGGTGGCATTGCCTAAGATCAATGCCGCTCTGAAGATCCAGAAAACCAATGGCTGGGAGGTACTCTCCCTCGATGTGCCTGTAGTGGCTCCTGGTGTCTATGACATCACTTTGACCAATGCCGGTAAGGCCAATGCTGCTGAGGTAGATTGGATTTCGCTCAACAGCCGTAAGCCGCTGACTCCTTGGAACGAGGGTGGTATGCAGACGGGCCAGTATCGCAACCTCTTCCTCGAGGCCGGCTATACACAGGCGCAGATTGACGCTAAGCTGAAAGAGATCTTTGACGGCATTTTCTATGGCCCTGATAAGGTTTACTTCGAGGAAGGAGATGATATGGGATATATCAGCGACATCAAGAACAATGATGCGCGTACCGAAGGCATGTCATACGGCATGATGATTGCCGTACAGTTCGACCAGAAGGAGATTTTCGACCGTATCTGGCGCTGGGGAAAGAAGTACATGCAGATGACCGATGGCGCACATAAAGGTTACTTCCGCTGGAGCTGTAGGACAGACGGTAAGTCGAATGCCAATGGTCCGGCTTCGGATGGTGAGCTCTATTACATCACCGCACTGCTCTTTGCCAGCAACCGCTGGGGCGATAATGGCGACATCAACTATAAGAAGGAGGCTCAGTATTTGCTCGATATCATCCAGCCACGCGTAGAGCAGGTGCGCGAGATGAAGATGCCAGAGTTGCCTGAGGACTTCAAGTGGCCTCGTCCGGGCGAGCCATGGCCAGAGGGCATAGAGCGCCCACAGATGGTGATGGTGGACCGTACGCTCTCGCTCATCGATCCTGAGACCAAGCTGATCACTTTCGTGCCAGGTGCTGACTATACCGATCCTTCGTACCACTTGCCTGCTTTCTATGAGGTATGGGCCAAGTATGCCGATGACGGACGTTCGGACTACTGGATGGAGTGCGCGCGTGTGAGCCGAGAATATCTGCACAAGAGCATCCATCCTGCTACCGGCCTGAATCCGGATAATAACAACTATGACGGCACGCTGCGTGGTACACGAGGCATCATCGGAGATGAGTTCCGTTTTGATTCATGGCGTGTGCCTATGAACATTGCGCTTGACTACTCCTGGGCCTGCAAGGATAAGACCTGGCAGCATAACTATGGTGAGACCATCCAGAACTTCCTCTATGCACAGGGTCTGGAGACTTTCGCCGATCAGTATAACGTAGATGGCACTACGCCACGCCGACTGCTGCCTGCCGGTGGTAAGACTGCACTGCGTCACAGCCTGGGTCTGGTGGCCACTTCGGCCGCGGCTTCTTTGCTAACGTCACATGCCAAGAGCTACGAATTCATCGATCAGCTCTGGAATGCCGAGCATAAACCTTACGCTGACGGCTATTTCGATGCTTATTATGACGGCCTGCTCCGCCTCTTCGCGTTTATGCATCTGAGCGGAAATTATCGCGTAATCGATAAGAAATAAGCGCCATCTGCTAAGCAAAATTAGCAAACGAAGTTAAAACTTGCCAAATTTCAGACCATTACTGCAAAAAAATATGCAATTGTTTGCACGGTGCCTCAAAACCCCGTATCTTTGCAATGTTTTTCATGGTATTGTGTTTATAATTTGGTAAGTTTTTTAAGGTAATTAGGTTAAATAAAAGGCCGTCGTGATGACTGGCCCTTTATTGTTTTTAAAGGGGTCCTTTGAGCAAACCGGGGTCATTTCGATAGAAAAAGACAGAAAAAAGAACCGTTTTTTGTTTTTCTAAAGAAAAATAGTTACATTTGTGGCCAGATTATCAACTTTTAAAACTTTGTTGCTATGATTTCATTAATTGGCATTGGTGCCCTGGTGGTTCTGGTACTCATCGTTGTGGGTATGTATATCAAGTATAACAACGAGGAGGTGAGCCTGCGCAAGGAGGCCGAAGCACAGAAAGGTAAGGTAGAGACGGTGCATGACACCATGTGGAAGGTCATCAAGCAGAAGGCCGGTGTCACTGAGGAGTATCGTGAGACCTTTGAGAAGATTTTTCCAGAGATTATTGCAGGCCGTTATGCCAATGACAACGGTACATCGATGAAGTGGATCCAGGAGAGCAATCCGGAGTTCGATACTTCGCTCTATAAGGATCTGATGCAGGCTATTGAGGTGCAGCGTATGTACTTCAATCAGGCACAGACCCGTATGCTCGACATCATACGCCAGCGTGAGACGCTTTTGGAGATGATTCCTGCCAAGTTCTTTATCTCGAACAAGTCGAAGATTGACTATACCATCGTCAGCAGTACACAGACCAAGACTGTGATACAGACGGGTATCGATGATGACGTTGATCTCTTCAAGAAGAAGGCTTAATGCACTATCTGGCCTATGTTCTGCCGCTGCTGTTCCTGGGTGGAATCTTCTATCTTGATTCGGCCCGCATCATGCAGCTTGAAACCCCTGAGCTTCTGATTATTATCGGAGGCTCTTTGGCGTTAGTAGGCGGCATACATGCGTTGGTAAGGTATTTAGGCAAGGACATAGAGTATCTGAGCGGCTATGTGGTCACGGCCAGGCATTATAACGCCTGGACCGAGCGTGTGATCTATTATGTGACCGTGTCTGATGGCAAGGGTAAGACGCGTCAGGAACAGCGAGTGCGCTTTGTGCACCACCCCGATGAGTGGAAATGGGTACTCAACAACGGACACGTCTCGATGATCTCTGAAAGTATGTATCAGGAGCTCGTATATCGATGGGGAGGCGCTACCTATTATATCAGTACGCACCACATCAATTGTGTGGCCGGTGGTGGCGGTGATGCCATCAACTGGGACCAGCAGCTGCAGCATGTAGAGACGGAAACTTACGAACAGCGATATACCAATCCGCTCGATCATTCGAACTCTATCTTCCGTTATTGCGAGATCAAACCGGAGGAGGCCAGACAGTTAGGACTGTATGATTACCCTAAGGTAAGTAACCTGAAACAGGAGCCTGTAGTGGGACTAGACATTGCTACATCCGAAGACCAGCGCGCTTTTCAGTTGGTCAACGCGCTCAATGGTAGTGCGCGTCAGGTGCATTTCTTCGTTTTGCTTTATGACGCCAGCAAGGGGATGACTATTGCCGAAGAACAGCGAGCGTACTGGCATGGCGGTAACAAGAATGAGTTTACCATCTGCCTGGGTATCGAGCAAACGGAGGATCAGGGAAATCTGCTCAGATGGTGTAACGCCTTCAGTTGGATGGATGAGCCGGTGCTGGAGATGGCGATTGAAAGTTGGGCGCGCGATCAGCAGGATCAGCCGCTCGATCTGAAAGCTTTCGCTCAATGGCTCACCGATCATCTGGATCTGTGGAAACGTAAGGAGTGGAAAGACTTCGCGTATCTCTCTAATCCTTTGCGCACCTGGCAGCTGGTTTCTATCTTTGCTGCTTCACTGGCCGCATGTGCGGTTACCTATTACTATTTATACTATTGCTAATCTCAAGAAGAAAATGGCTTACACAGAGAAAACGACCATTGGCTATGGTTCACGTTTGAAGAATTCGTTGGGTGGCATCGGCACAGGTTTTATCCTGCTGGTTGCTGCTACGGTCATGTTGTGGTGGAATGAAGGTCGCGCCGTTAAGACGGCCAAGATGCTTGAAGAGGCTGAGGGTGTGGCAGTTCACATGCCAGACGTCAACGTCTATAATCCTGAGTTTGAGGGCCAGCTGATCCATGCCAACGGTACAGTTATCACGCAGGATTCACTGATCGATCCAGACTTCAATGTGGGTGTTACGGGTATGTTCCTTAGTCGTGATGTGGAGTATTACCAGTGGGTAGAATCTTCATCGACCAAGACAGAAGATAAGCTGGGAGGTTCGCAGGAGGTCACCACGACCTATACTTATGCGAAGCAGTGGACCTCACATCCGGTCAACAGCTCTGAGTTCAAGGATCCTGAATATAAGAATGCCAACAATGCAGGTGTAAGACGTCAGGTAGAGGGGAAGACACTAATGGCAGAACATGCCACCATCGGTGCTTATAAGTTGCCAGCTGAGATGATCTCTGCTTTCCCACGCAGCAATACCATGCCTCTTGTGCTCAATCTTGCTGGCGACTCACTGATGCAGGTCAGCAATAATGTTATTTATTTCGGCCGTAATCAGAATGCTCCTGAAGTGGGTGATGTGCGTGTGGAATATCGTTATGTGCCTGCTCAGAACGTGGTTTCGCTCATCGCTAAGGTGCAGAGTGACACTTTTGTGCGCTATACGGCGAAGAACGGCAAAACGTTCAGCGCGCTGGTGTCAGGAACCAAGTCGATGGAAGAGATGTTTGAGAGTGAGAAGGCGGGTAATACCATGTTGACCTGGGTGCTCCGTATTTTAGGTTTTATCCTGATCAGCGCAGGTCTGAAGATGATTTTCAGCATCCTCTCAACCTTGCTGAAGGTAGTTCCGTTCCTGTCGTCGATCATGTCGTGGGGTGTGGGACTGGTATGCAATATCGTGGCCTTTGCCTGGACGCTTATCGTGGTGGCTATTGCCTGGTTCTTCTATCGTCCGCTGCTCTCTGTATGCCTGCTGGTAGCTGTAGGTGCTGTGATTTATTTCTTCGCGATAAAAGGAAAAAAGAAAAAGGAAATCTGATGTTATGAGAGGGTTTGCTGCTTTAATCTTTGTTTCAACAATTGGTCTTCTCTCTATGCCTCTGAAGGCCGAGAACAATGTATTCAACCACTTAGGAGTAGGCCTAGAGGTGGGAACAACCGGTATTGGCCTGGAGGTGTCGACCACGATGAACGATTACTTTCAGTTGCGTGCGGGTGCTTCGTTTGTGCCCAATATCGATGTGTATGACTTCACGGTGAGCATTGCTGGTTCGGAGAAGTGGACAGAGCTGCAAACCAAATTCAAGGAGCTCTCAGCGCAAAAAGAGCACTTTACAGAAGAACAGCAGGCAATCATCACTAAAGTTGAGAATCTCAGCTTTATGAAAAATGCCGTCAATAAGGAGGTAGGAGTGGAGTCGAACCTGAAACTCGGAGCGAGTGTCAAGCTGCTGGTAGATTATCTGCCTTTCAAAAACAGCAGTTTCCGCTTTACTGCCGGTTTCTATTATTCAAATTCGAACAAGATCGTTGAGGCTACCTCGGTGGGAGGCGACTATGTGCTTGAGGCCATTACTTATTATAATGAGTATCTGGCGAACAAGACTTTTTCGGCAACGATCAAAGGGAAAAAGGTCTCGTATGAGTTTGGTGATCCGCTGACTGTGACGGTGGGTGGTGATGGCAAGAATGGTGTCAATCAGATTTCTCCGAATGGTCCGAAGGTTACTGCCTATGTTGAGGTGAATGGTTTCAGACCGTATTTAGGAATCGGCTTCGGCCGTGCTGTCCCTACTAAGCACCGTCTGGGTTTAGCCTGCGATCTGGGTGTGATGTTCTGGAATGCTCCGACAATCAATGTCAACGACTATAATCTGCAGACAGAGGGTATCAGTGACGATAATGGTGGCGACATCATCAAGATCGTGCCCAAGATTGTGCTTTATCCTTGTCTGAACTTCAGGCTGACAGGAAGGATCTTTTGAGAGGTTTGTCCAAGAAAAATATCAAATACCAGATACCAAATATCAAATACCAGGTATCAGATATCAATTATCTCAAGAACGACATAATAATATCACCACCCAAATTACAGTGATTGTAACCGGGGTGGTGATATTTGTT
>DCIF01000073.1:3044-5665 GCA_002315795.1 Bacteroidales bacterium UBA1733 | reverse complement strand
ACACAAGCAAAGTAGTCAATGATGCCACAGAAATGTTGCTGTGCATCGAGTACAATCAATGCATGAATGCTATTCTTCAGCATTAAGTCAGCTGCTTCACTGATCTTGGCATCTTGTCTGATTTTCTTTGGATTGCGACTCATGATATCTTCTACACGCAGATGGAAGAAGGCTTCGCGATGTTTCTGCATGGCACGACGGACGTCACCATCGGTAATGATACCAACCACCTGTTGGTTCTCATCCAGAGCCACGACAAGACCTTTCTTGCCTTGGCTGATGCGGATAATAACATCGCTTAACATATCTTGAGGTGAGACGGTCCAGATATCCAATCCATCAGTATCCATCAGGTCACAGACCCTTCCCAACAGACGTTTTCCTAAGCTTCCTCCTGGATGGAAACGAGCGAAATCTGAATCCTTGAACTGACGGACCTTGACCAGGGCACAAGCCAAAGCATCTCCGATAGCCAAAGCAGCTGTTGTTGAGGAAGTAGGAGCCAGATTCAAAGGGTCAGCCTCATGACTGACCGCTGTGTTGAGATGGCAGGTGCTATACTTTCCAAGCAACGACTGAGGATTGCCAGAGATACCAATGATAGGAATATGACGCTCCAGAATCAAAGGGATGAAACGCAACAGTTCGTCAGTATTACCACTATAAGAAATGGCCATCACAACGTCACCAGTAGCAATCATACCCAAATCTCCATGATAAGCATCGAGCGGATTCAGATAAAATGATGGCGTGCCTGTACTAGCCAAAGTAGCAGCAATCTTGCTGCCGATATGTCCAGACTTTCCCACTCCAGTGACAATCACTTTGCCTTTACAATCCCTGATCAGTTGCACTGCCTGTTCGAACTCCTCTCCCATGCGAGGAATGAGATCAAGGATTGCTTGTGCCTCGTCTCGTAAGCACTGAATACCTGTTTCTATGATTTCACTCATAGGGTCTTACCAATTACTAAATACAAAATACAAATTTCCTTATTCTCTATCAGCTACGAAAAGCACCATAGTCATTAAAGGAGCGACTTGATAACGCTCTCAAGTTCGTTGAGATAAAGCATATTCGGACCATCGCTCAACGCTTTTTCCGGATCTGGATGTGTCTCGAAGAAATAACCAGTAGCACCAAAAGCCTTAGCGGCAAGTGCCATGGCCGGGACAAACTCTCTGTTACCTCCGGACTTTCCACCAGCAGCACCAGGACGTTGTACAGAGTGTGTACAATCCATGATCACTGTTGGTGTGAACTGTTTCATATCAGCAATATTTCGGAAATCTACAACGAAATTGTTATAGCCAAAAGAGTTACCACGCTCTGTAAGCCACAAAGATCCACCCTTGTCTGCTGTACCAGTCTGCTGCCATGTATCGAGCACTTTTTGAGCAGGATACTGCATGTCCAAGCCACTCAGGAACTGTGCTTTCTTGATATTGACGGTCTTACCTGTCTTTGCTGCAGCAACCAGCAGATCGGTCTGTCGGCAAAGGAAAGCTGGAATCTGCAGCACATCTACTACTTCTGCCACAGGAGCAGCCTGATAGCTCTCATGGATATCTGTAAGCAAACGCAAACCATATCTGGCCTTGATATCGGCCAGCATCTGGAGACCTTTCTCCATGCCAGGACCACGATAAGAAGTGATACTGGTTCGATTGGCTTTATCAAACGAAGCCTTGAAAATGATCTCCACTCCCAGCGCTTTATTGATGCGTACCAATTCCTGTGCAACTGCATCAAGACAATCCTGTGACTCAATCACACAAGGACCTGCTATAAAAATAGGTTTATTCATATCGATTAGAAGAGTTATTCATACTTGTGCAACAGATACTTATTCATGAACCAAGTAATCTGTGGCGAGATTCGCATGACATAGATCAAGATAGCTGCTATACTCAATATGATCAGTGTCCTGACGGCTATATCAATCCAAGGCGAATAGCCGGCAAAAGAAGGGATTAAAAAGTTCAGTGCAAACAGCGTGCACAGAATGATTACGATGCGCAAATGAGCCCAGGTGAAAGGATTGGTCTTAATCTTCACCTGTACGATATACTGCTGATAAGCATAGCTCAGAAGCACAGTGATCAATGAGGCCAATGCAGCACCACTCAATCCGAAGATAGGAATGAAATATAAGTTTGTAGCAATACTGATTCCCATCAGGATGAAAGTAAAGAACAAGGTCCAATAATAGTACTTACTGAAGGAAATCAACGTATTACCGAAGTTGAGCGTGCCATAGACCACTTTAGACAAACCCAGGAACAGGACAGCCCAGCGACCTTCGGCAAATTTTTCTCCGTTAGGAATGATGGCAAAGATATTATCCAGATTGATCCACACAATGAGCAGCAGAACCGTTGAAGCCAGCATCTGATGGACAGAAACCTGCTTATAGAGTTCCTGAGCTTTCTCCACATTACCCTCTTTCATGGCTTCGGCAGCCAGAGGAGTGCTGATTGGAGTAATATTACGCGATGGCATATTGACAATCTCTGCCATATAAACCACAATGGCATAGATGCCAGCGCTATACAGACCTTTGACTCCAGAAAGCATGAAAAGATCCATCTGCTGAATGACATTTCCTGAAATAGTAGCCA
>DCIF01000073.1:0-2965 GCA_002315795.1 Bacteroidales bacterium UBA1733 | reverse complement strand
CATGCTTCAGTGAACGACTTCCGATGTGCAGCGAATAAACCATGGCTGTCAACATACAAAGGCCATAGCAGATGATAAAACCGACGATGAGTCCTGTGACACCAATATATCCGAAACCGTATGCCAGATAGATTCCAAGCATCATGACGCGCATGCCTACCTCTCGGATTGCTTTTGGCAATGCTATTCGCATATTGAAGTTGGCATAGTTTTCTGACCAAACCCAGAAAGCTAACACCAGCATCATAGGAATCACGTAATAGAAGTGCTCGTTGAAGAGTGGGCTCTTTGCTCCGAAATAAGACTCAATCGGTTCTCGCAAGCCGAGATAAATAGTCGTCATCAGCAGAACGCCAATGACAGGGAAGAGAAGATAATAAAACAGGAAGCCATTATTCCCTTTTGTTTCATCTTTGAAATAAGGGAAGAATCGCATTCCTGTACTTCCAGAACCAAGCAGAGCTAAGGTAGAAAGCAGAAAAGCAACTTCATAAACCACTTTTGACAGACCAATCACTTCCGGATCAAGGTACTTGGCTACGATATAAAACTGAACAAAAATGCCCAGTATAACGCCTATATAATTGACCAGTGTTCCTTTAAGCGACTGTCGGATTACAATTCCCATTTGTTAATTATTCAAGAGTTTTGCTGTTTATTATTGCTTTTTGACCTTCTTTCCCCGAATCACATGATGCCACCATAGCGCCAGACAGATCTGAACTGAACTGTTGACCGACTTTTCAAAATGATCTGATTTTGAATCTGGCCAAAGGTTACCAAGTCCAAAATAGTATCGTCCCGTCAACTGCGCACTCAGTTTCGAGTTAATCTTGTACTCATAACCTAAACCAAACTGAAGGCCATAATCGAACTTCTTTTCAATCGGAAGTTCATGATGCAGATAGACGTTTCCTAAAGTAGCTCCGGAAATGCCATAGTTCTCTGGCAAATTACTATTTACCTTGTCGCTCAAATAATAAGCCAACTTGGGTCCTAAGTCTAATGCTACCTCATTATGCTTTCCGAGCTTGAAATAGACATGCGCCATGACAGGCAGTTCAAGATACAGCAGTTTACGCTCAAATACCCATTCTTCTGGATTCGGATCAAAGAAATCGGCCATACCTCGTTCGGTCAGTGTCAGTTCGGCTTGAAGTCCGAAGTACTCTTCTTCGATGTAACGGGCAGCAACACCCATCATATAGCTTCCTGTGAAGCGCTGAGAAACCTTTGGCTGGAACGTATATTCGCTGAGGTTTGCACCACCGATGAAACCTAAATGAATTTCGCGAGGAATACGAGCTTGTGCTTTCAACTGTGCTCCCATAACAGTCAAGCATAGGAGAAGCGTAAATAATAGTTTCTTCATATCCCTGCTTACTTAATGATAATCTTTTCGATAGTCGATTCTGGTGTGAAGTGAACCAGATAGAGGCCATGGTTATAAATACCCTTTCCCTCTGGAGCTCTTTCAAAACAGAAGATATTCTGGAGACATTCTTCTTCTTGACCAATTACACGTTCCTCAATATGCTGACCATGTTTTGACAAAGAACGAAGGAAGAATTTTGTAATATCATAACCTAGGATACCATATTTTGGCATCAACGCCATCAGATCCTTATTATACCAAGTCCTGAAGTTCTCATAGAAACGTTTTACAAACGGATCGAACGGATTTACATACAGCTTACTGAAGAGATATACGTTCAGATCATAGAAATAGTCAATAAAATCACTCGTATAAAGTACCCATTCCGGATAGCCAAAAACAGCCATCTTCGGCTTGACGCGAATAGCAGTGCCATTCATGAGTTTCTCTTCATAACGTGCATCGCGCAAGATTTTGACATGCTGCAATCCGCTGAACATTCTGCGCATAGATGGCTGCTGTGGCGTCACCGGAACAAAAAGGATATCCTCTTCCATAATGCCAAGAATAGAGTCACAAGCCATCAGTCGGTCAGCATTCCTATAAGTCATTTCCTTATATTTCATGCCATTGGCTCTCAGCTCACGCTTCAGTATAGCAGGATATGGATCAGGCTTTGTACTGTATGCACTGTCTGAAAGAAAGACAAAAGTATAGTTTCTGAATCTTCCCAGGAGATCATCAGTCAGTTGTGCATAAAGCATTGACTTCTGCGTATTAATCTGGAAAAGATGCTCATACTGATTCAAGAAACTGGTATTGAAGACGAACGGACTGACTACTGGTGTACCATGTTCTTCTCCCCAATCTGCCACTTTCTTCAAATCCGACTCATCCATCGGACCAATGATAAAGTCAGCAGAGAGGAGATTCTGATTCGAAAGAATAGAACTCATGGATTCTGTGGCCAGATCATAAGCTATCACTGAAACACGGCGACCTGACTGCTGGACTTCATCTACAGCCAGAAGCACTCCCTGATAGAACTCAACAGAACGCATCTGTGTTTTCTGCTCATCGGCAGTCTTTGCCTGCAGACAGAAAGGGAGAATCACAGCCACGGTCAGTGTTCCATCTGTCCAATGACCATTACCTAAAACATTATAAGTTGGCAATGCTGGCTTATTCGAAAAGGTAACATTTGGTGCAATTACATTCTGAGAGGCACCAGTCTGTGTCTTATCCTTTTTCTGGAAGATACTGAACATAGAAGATTTCTTCTCTTCTGTCTTAGCTGCAGGCGTATCGACCTTGACGATTGTGGTCTGCGTGTCCTGAACGTTCACTTCTCCAGCCTCAGGAATAATCAGGGTCATTCCTGTTGGAATGTTTGTCCCTTCAATACTTGGATTAGCTGCCTGAATAGCCTCAACCGTCACTCCATAAAAACGAGCCAGCGAATAAAGTGTATCACCAGGACGCACCACATGTTCCCTGTTGGCAGCAGAGACATTGATGCATACTGCCATAAGGCAAACTGTTAAAAAGAGATATATTTTGCGAATCATCTTCATATTAGTACACAATTTG
>DCIF01000078.1:8103-8787 GCA_002315795.1 Bacteroidales bacterium UBA1733 | reverse complement strand
CTTCAAGGGTTATAAGTACAGCAACAAGCCAGATCTGACCGCTCATGCCAAGCAGGTACGCGAGGCTGGTGCGCAGGGTATGGTACTGCTAAAGAACGCTGCTAATGCACTGCCTATGAAGGGCATCCAGAAGGTGGCTCTCTTTGGTCCACAAGCTTATGCAACCGTCTCAGGCGGTACTGGTTCAGGTTCGGTGAACAAGAAGTATATGATCAACATCAATGACGGTCTTGAGGCTGCAGGTCTCACCCTCGATGCTGCCATCGTCAACTTCTACAAGGAGGTTGCTGCCAAGGAGGCTGCTGAGAAGGCTTTGGGTGGTGGTGCTCAGGGTGGCTTCGACCTGATGAACTCAGACATCACTGTCGAGCCAGGTATAAGCCGTGCTGCCCTCAAGGCAAGTGTGGCTCGTAACGATGCTGCTATCATCGTCATTGGCCGTAATGCCGGTGAGGGTGATGACCGTCGTCTGAGCGACTTCAATCTCTCTGCTGCCGAGCGTGCACTCATCAGTGATGCCTGTGACGTATATCATGAGGCCGGCAAGAAGGTCATCGTAGTGATGAACATCGGTGGCGTCATTGAAACCGCTTCCTGGAAGGCTCAGCCTGATGCAATCCTCTGCGGTTGGGCTGCTGGTCAGGAGATGGGTCACAGTGTAGCTGATGTGCTCACTGGCAAGGT
>DCIF01000078.1:7297-7930 GCA_002315795.1 Bacteroidales bacterium UBA1733 | reverse complement strand
GGCATGAAGGATACTGACTATACCAACTACGAGGAGGGCATCTACGTAGGTTACCGTTATTTCAACACAGCCAACGTCGAGGTTTCTTACCCATTCGGTTATGGCTTGAGCTACACCACCTTCGCTTACAGCAAGCCATCGGTCAAGGCTACCAGCGATGGCGGTATCCAGGTTTCTGTCACCGTCAAGAACACGGGCAGTGTGGCTGGCAAGGAGGCTGTTCAGATCTATGTTTCTGCTCCTGCAGGTGGTCTTGAGAAGCCAGCTTCTGAACTCAAGGCATTTGCCAAGACACGTGAACTCCAGCCAGGCGAGAGCCAGACTCTCACCATGACCTGCAGCGGTTACTACCTGGCAAGCTTCAATGAGGCTAACTCTTGCTTCGAGAAGGCTGCTGGTCAATATACAGTCAAGATTGGAGCAAGCATTGAGGATATCCGTGCTAAGGCCAACGTAAGCCTCAAGGCTCAGAGCTGGCAGATGCACAACGCTATGCCTCTGCAGCGCCCCCTGAATGAACTGAGTCTGAATAAATAATGATATAGTATCCTTGACGGACTACGTGGTGTCGCTGCCATCTTCGTGGTGCTCTTCCACCTGTTCGAGACCTATTCGGCTGGTATTATTTCATGG
>DCIF01000078.1:0-7266 GCA_002315795.1 Bacteroidales bacterium UBA1733 | reverse complement strand
CATGGCATGGACTTCGCTCAAACTTTATGATGAGCCAGTACGTGAATGGCTGAAAAACAAATGGTTTAAGAAATAGTACGTTTATTTTTATAGATATCTGGGGCAAAGAGATTTTTTTTCAAAAAGAATGAGTATCTTTGCCCCAGTATTATAATATGCTTACTATTAACATATATAGTAGAACTATGAGACCAAAATTCTCTGGCATTGACCTGCTCCGCGTGCTGGCATGTGTGATTACCTCTTATCTGGTCATCAAGGCACTAAGCTATTTGCCGAAAAGCAAGTGGATTGTGGGATAAAAATATATATATGACACTCAAAAGTTTACTCAAGGACTGGACGCTACCACTTAGCATGGTAGTAGGTACCATCAGTTACGTAGCTCTCACACAGATTACAACTTTACATGACACCAAGGTGGCATTGGCTGCAACCGTGCCTTATCTGTTACCGTCGCTTATCTTTGTGATGTTGCTGTTCAGCTACTGCAAGATAGAGCCTCGCGACCTGAAGCCACGACTGTGGCATCTGTGGCACATATTGATTCAGATGGCAGAGGTGGCTGTTATGGTGTGGTGGCTGAGAAACAATGAAGGGAGCGAATGGCGTCCACTCTTCGAGGCATGGCTTGCTGTCTTCATCGGTCCTATGGCAGCTGTAGGTGCTGTGGTGACGCAGAAGATTGGTGGTAATGCAGCTACGGCAACTACATATACCATCATCTCAAGTACCTTCACCGCTATCGCAGTACCACTTGTCTATCCTTTGGTAGAACCAGGAATGGGCATGACCTTCTTTGAGCTCTTCCTCAAGATCCTATCGCGCGTATTTCCTACCATCATGGCTCCACTAGCTATTGCTCTGTGCATGAAATGGCTCATGCCTAAGGCTCATAAGTTTGTGGCAGAGAAGTCGAAGGACTACAGTTTCTACATGTGGGGCATCTGTACGGCAGTCAATACCGCACAGATTATACGCAGCATCGTTTCTTCGCCAGGATCGGGAAGTATGGTGGTGTGGATTTGCGCTACGGTTGGTCTCATCGTATGCCTACAGTTTATCATCGGCAAACGTATAGGTTCTGCCAACAACGACACCATTGCAGCAGGGCAGGGGCTCGCACAGAAGAACACCGTCCTCTCTATCTGGATGGCCATGACCTTCCTCAATCCTCAGGCTGCCATCGGTCCTGGTGCTTGCCTCCTGTGGCAGAACGTCTTCAACAGCTGGCAGATATGGGATTATCAAAGAAGGAACAAGAAGTAGAAATCGCGAAAAACTCAAATAAAGTAGTCCTCAAACAACAAAATCAGGCCATTTTGTGCTTTTTTTGTGGGTTGAGGACACTTGTTCTTGTAGAATTTCTTATATTTGCACACAGTTTTTTACATGCGCAAACACTATTATAAACATTTTTTGTTGATAAAGTTCGAATAATATAATGAAAAAGTCAAATGTTTTGAGAGCATTCCTGCTCACGCTGACTCTGTCTTTCACGCACCTGCTCTTTGCCCAGGATGATCTCAATCCGAAAGTGAAGTTCTATAACGGTAAGGTAGAATACCAGGCGCCAAGCAAGACTACTAAAGTGCTCGGTATTGCCGGTGCCTTTCTGAACACCCCTACCAAAGAGCTTAGAGTGGAGGATAAGTCGCTGGTAGAAGGTATTACAGAAGCTATTCATGCGGCCGCCGTTCATCATGGCCGTCTTATCCATCAGCAAGGCGAAGCACCTCAGGAACTGACTGAGGAGGTTTGCTACAGGCTTGATGCCAAACTCATGGATGTCATGTCAGGCAATGGCGATAATGCCATCGCCGATGCGAATGTAGAGCTGATCATCGTCAACACCAAGACCGGAAAGGCAACCCACAGAGAACACTTCACTTGCGGATCGGTCAGAAACTCGAATGCTACAAAGGCCGAGGCCATTGCTTCGCTCCATAACGATGTGACTTCTACCACACTCCATTTCCTCCTGGCCAATTTCCCGATTACCGGTTCAATTCTACAGAAGGGTGTCGAACAGCTTAATGGCAAGGTGAAGGAGAAACAATGCTATATTGATCTGGGCGAAATGCATAAAGTCGAAAAGGGCTATCACTTCGCTGTCTATGTTGATAAAGATGGAAAACAAGAGGAAATCGGAACCTTGAAGCTCATCAATACAGAAGGTGACGATGTGAGCGTCTGCTCTATCACAAAAGGCAATAAGAAGATAGAGAAAGCTCTCGAAGCGGGGCAACATCTCACTATCAAGACGAAACCATATTGACAAAAAATGATAAAAAAAAGGATGAAAAAGCTAATTCTTTTATTTCTGCTGGTGTTCGGTACCTGCGCTGTGATGGCTCAGGATGACACCTCAAGCGAGTCTGTGGCATCGTTAGAGCAGCTCCTGGTTTATGAGAACCCTAAGATTTATGTGCGTGTAGGTGAAATCAAATATGTGCCAAAGAAGGTTTCCGAAAAGGCAACGTCGATTGTCGTTGATGTTCTTTCGTCGGTGGCTACAAAATCTAATACCACCTCGGTTCCCGTTGAAGATGAGAGTATGGTAGCCCCTGCTATTGAGACACTGCAGCAAGCAGCCAGCAAGGCCTTGCGCTTCCAACTGGTAGCCGATGACTTTACCCAGCAGCAGCTCGACAGCCATCCATGCCTTGAGCTTACGGCCACTATTACGGGTTGCAACACCACCGTGCGTATGCATAACAACTACTCAGATAAGCTCATCACCATCAGCGCTTTCGTCTATCTCACTGATCCTAAAACTGGTGAGATCAAGGCCAGCCGTCAGGTCACCAGCGATACATGGGCGAGTGAATATGAGACCTTCGAAGGTGCTAAGAACCGTACGATCTACAATCTCGGTGTCTATACCATCAATATCTTTAACCGCTGGTATCCTCTGCGTGGACACATGCTCGAGAAGGGCTTCGAAAAAGGAAAAAAACAGAAACTCAAGGAGATATTCATCGATCTGGGTAGCGCTAACGGCCTTGGCACCGGCTATACGTGTAATGTCTATACCGTCCGCCGTATCGCTGGCCGCATTGCACGTAAGTACATCGGCCGTGGTAGGGTAGCAGAGGTTCTTGGCGATGACATTACTTCTGTCGAACTTAAGAAGGGAGCCGACCTCATCAAGCAGGCCTTCGATAATGGCGCTGAACTGGCAGTAGAGGTTTTTTAATCAGAATGCAGCCTTTCTAATCCTGTCTATATGGACGCATTGGCTAATGCATTGACATTCCCATCTTCGGCATTACTGGCAGCAGTTTTTATGTTGTCAGTATTTGCCGTCTATCATTATGCTCATGAGGCTCAGTGGATCCAGGTCTTGAGTAGTACGAAGATGGCCTTGGTCCTGCTAGCCATAGGTGCATTGCTGCTTGCTGTGGAAGGAACATGGTCAGTGCCTGTGCATAGGTCGTTGGTCTTTCTGGTGTATGTCCTCACACTCTTGTTGTCACTGGGATTGGCTCTGCTCGACGGAATTAGGCATAAGCGAAAACTGGGCTTTGTGCTCAACCATCTGGGGATTTTGATCATACTGTGGGCCTCTCTGTTCGGGTCACCAGACGTTCAGAAGTTAAAACTGATTGTGGGCAAAGGGCAGACAGAACAACTGGCATATACTGCTGATGGTATGGTGGTGATGCTGCCTTTTGAGGTTACATTAGAGGAGTTCTGGATTGACTATTATGAGGATGCGATGAGTCCGAAGCAGTTTACCAGCAGCCTTGTGGTAGGAGGGGAGAAGATGCAGACATCGGTCAACCATCCTTGTTCCTTCGCTGGCTACTCGATCTATCAGGACAGCTATGACCCTATGGAGCAGAGATACACCATCCTGCAACTGGTGCGCGATCCTTGGCTCCCTCTGGTTTATGTCGGGATGCTGCTACTGGTGATGGGTTCTGCATTTCTGCTCTATGGTAAATGGAAAGCCAAGGTGACCATTCCTGTGACACTCGTTCTCACCGTGCTCTTCACCTGTCTCACGGTGGCAAAGATTAACTTAGGCACCATGATGCCCGCCCTCCGTTCCTGGTGGTTTGTGCCTCATATATTTATCTATATGGTGGCATACTCGCTCATGGCCATGGCACTATTGGCCACATTGTTTATGCGATATATCAAGGAAGAGAAACTGGTCGATGGCTTGATGCGGTCTTCGTGCGCACTGCTCATCATCGGTATGCTGACTGGATCTGTCTGGGCCCGACAGGCATGGGGCGACTATTGGGCATGGGATCCAAAGGAGAACTGGGCTGCTGTAACCTGGTTCCTGAGCCTCGGATACCTGCATCTGGCCGATTGTCGAGGTGTCAAGGCACTAGCTGTCATTCTACTGGCATTCCTGGCGTTACAGATTACCTGGTATGGCGTCAACTATCTTCCTTCAGCGGCCGCGAGTTTGCATACCTACACGCAGTGAGAAGTTAAGAACAATCTTAAAACCCGTTTATTTGTGGTTCAAAGACATCTTTTTGTAGGAATTGTTTAAAATCATTCACATTTTTTTAGACATCGTTTTGAATATTGCCAAAAAAAACTTATCTTTGCGCAATCAAATCTACTTTGGGAAACCCCTCCGTTTATACTTTTTGGTAGCAGGTCCTGAAGAGCATTCATTACAATTAATAACTAAAAAAGTATGCGAGTAATCATTGAACCTGACTACGACAAGATGTCAGTATGGGCAGCAACCTATGTTGCTAACCGAATTATTGAAGCAAACCCAACACCAGAAAAGCCATTTAAGTTAGGATGTCCTACCGGCTCTTCACCTATCGGTCTTTACAAGGAGCTGATTCGTCTGAACAAAGAAGGAAAGATCTCTTTCCAGAATGTCATTACATTCAACATGGACGAGTATGTCAACCTTCCTGAGGAGCACCCAGAGTCTTATCATTCGTTCATGTGGATAAACTTCTTCTCTCATATTGATATCAAGAAGGAGAATGTGCATATCCTCAATGGCAATGCACCCGATCTGAAGGTAGAGTGCGAGAATTATGAAAAAGCTATTGAAGATGCAGGTGGCATTGATCTTTTCATGGGTGGTGTAGGCCCTGATGGCCACTTGGCATTTAACGAGCCGGGTAGCTCACTTACCTCTAAGACTCGTGTCAAGACTCTCACTACCGATACGATGATTGCTAACAGCCGTTTCTTCGATGGCGATATGTCAAAGGTTCCTTCTCAGGCTCTTACCGTAGGTATCGGCACTGTGATGGCTGCTAAGGAGGTTCTTCTTGTATGTAATGGCCACCACAAGTCACGTGCTTTGAAGCACATCATTGATGGCGATATCAGTCACAAGTGGACAGCCAGCATGTTGCAGCTCCATCCACATGCCATCGTCGTATGTGACGAACCTGCCTGCGATGAGTTGACCGTAGGTACTTATAAGTATTATCTCGACAAAGAGCGTGGTAATCTGTAAGCTTCCTGTGTCTGAAACTTCAGATAAAATGTAAAAATGATACCACCCCTGCTACTATGTTTTGTAGCAGGGGTGGCTTATTATCTACTTATACATTTGTATTTTGTAATGTCACTCGATATTACAAAACCCCTTTCGATGAAGGCAGCTGGAAGTGATGGATATCACGTCTGATGGCCATTTGCAGTGAGCGCGCAAGCGCTTTGAAGATGCCCTCAATCTTATGGTGCTCGTTCTCTCCTTCGGCCTTGATATTTAGATTGATACGGGCACTGTCTGAGAAAGACTTAAAGAAATGCAGGAACATTTCGGTAGGCATGTCGCCCACCTTCTCGCGATGGAACTCAGCATCCCACACCAGCCATGGGCGACCACCGAAGTCGAGGGCAACAGAACAGAGACAATCGTCCATAGGCAGGGAGAAACCATAACGGCCGATGCCACGTTTATTACCTAAAGCCTTAGCGATGCACTCACCAAGCGCAATGCCGGTATCTTCGATGGTATGATGCTCATCAACGTTGAGATCTCCCTTGACGTGGATGCTGAGATCCATGCCACTGTGCTTGCCAATCTGTTCAAGCATGTGATCAAAGAAGCCTAATCCGGTACTGATATCAGTGCGACCCGTACCATCTAGGTCGATTTGGATATGGATGTCTGTTTCCTTGGTGGTGCGACGTACTTCTGCTCTGCGTTCACCGGCAAAGAGATAAGCAGCAATCTGATCCCAATCTTTGACCACGGTGAGTGGGGCATTCGGCGAGAGGTCCATCTGGCTGTTCTGTGCGCCTTCCGCATCGATCAGGATGGCTTTGCAACCGAGGTTCTGTGCCAGCTCATAGTCGCTGAGACGATCACCAATCACATAACTGTTGGCCAGATCATACTCAGTGCCGTTGCCCTCGATGAACTTCCGGAGCATGCCCGTTCCTGGCTTACGGTTCGGATGATTGTCCTCAGGGTAGTGCTCATCGTAATACTGCTCCTCAAAATCTACACCCTCAGTATGGAAAATACGCAGGATGAGATCATTGATCTTCTCAAATCGGTCACGTGGATTAGCATCGGTTCCTAAGCCGTCCTGATTAGAAACAATGACAAAGTCAAAATCGAGCGTATGACGGATGAAAGACAGGTTCTGTATGACACGAGGCAGGAACTCTACCTGTTCGAAACTATCAATCTGTTCGGTGACTGGTGGCTCAACGACGAGCGTGCCATCACGATCTATAAAAAGTATTTTCTTCATTTTACTACGGTCTTATCGTCTTCAACATCTATGGTAAACACAAGATCTTTCTCTCCCTGGTGTGCGAGCATACTCTCACACAAAAGGTCTTCGACATACTGCTGAACGGCACGCTTCAAAGGACGGGCACCATACTGCTTGTCATAGCCTTTCTGCCCGAGGAAATCCTTGGCAGCATCAGTTACTACTACTTTGTTGCCCAATGTTTCAATGCGTTGCAGCAAGCCCATGAGCTCGATATCGACAATACGGCGGATGCTTTCCTGATTGAGCTGTTCAAAATGGATGATGTCATCAATACGGTTCAGGAACTCAGGGGAGAAAGTTTTCTGCAGGGCCTTGGTAATGACACCTCTTGCCAGATCATTATCTTGTTCCTCTGAGCGAGCTGAAAAGCCGATGCCATTGCCGAAATCCTTCAGCTGGCGGCTGCCGACATTGCTCGTAAGTATGATAATCGTATTCTTAAAAGAGACTTTACGGCCTAAAGAATCGGTCAGATGGCCTTCGTCAAAAATCTGAAGCATCAGATTAAAGACATCAGGATGCGCCTTCT
>DCIF01000028.1:52822-54752 GCA_002315795.1 Bacteroidales bacterium UBA1733 | reverse complement strand
CTTGGTTTCAATAAGTCTGGCTTGGCTAATGACCTGGTAACTTCTATTCCATTCAATACCTGGAGTCCTCTTGTCGTTCTGATCTCTTCTGGTCTGATCTGCTGGTTGCTCTCTAACTTTATCAGTAACTCGGCTACTGCAGCTCTGCTGATCCCAATTCTCTGTGCAGTAGGCATCGGTATGGGTCCTGCTCTCATTGAGATGGGTGGTGTGAAGACTCTGCTTTGTGCTACCGCTATGGCAGCATCGCTCGCTATGACCCTGCCAATCTCAACTCCTCCAAATGCCATTGCTTCATCAACCGGCATTATCTCTCAGTTCGATATGGCTAAGGCTGGCTTGCTGATTGGTATCATCGGTGGTATCGTAGGCTATGCATTCCTGATTTTCTTCTTCTAAATTATTTTAGGAATTTAAGGAATTTAAGGGAATAAAGGGAAACAAGGGATACAAGAGAAACAAGGGATACAAGAGACAATAGTTCAGCTACTGAAACTAACGTCCTTTGTATCCCTTGTTTCCCTTGTATCCCTTGTTTCTCTTGTATCCCTTGTTTCTCTTGTATCCCTTAATACTCAATGACTCCCTCTCGATGGATGCCATCGACCTTGATACACACTGGTTTCTCGAAGCGTACGTGACGTACGTACTCCGTTTCGTTGAGTGCAGGCATGGCATTGAGACGCGCTTCGTCGTACAGACCATCGCCGCGGAAAGCGTTGATGGTAAAGTAGGAAACTCCGAGCGAAGTAAGGTTCTGGAAGAAATGGGTACCTTGCGACGGATCGACCTGGAAGTTGTTGAGGCCCGCCTCCACGATGATACGTGCCGCAGAGATATGTGGCCACTTGACTGGGATGCCGAGCCAAGGGTCGCTTGATCCCCATCGGCCAGGACCGATATAGACACATCGGCGGCCCTCATCAAGAAGCATACGGTTGATCTTCTCAATCTGGTCGGCAATGGTCTGATTGTTCGATGCAGAGAAATTCTCGGTCTTGACGTAAACGATATCCTGAATATCGTCAAAGATACCATGGCCAATAGCACTATGGCTTCGCAGGAGACACTTCTCGTCAGGAATCTCGGTGAGGTCTTCATCCAGCTGCATATTATTATCGACCATCGGACGGATCTGCAACAGATAGAACTCTCCGGTACGGCCATCTGCTCCGAGGTTGACGGCAAACTCAATCTCGACAGGACGGCGCATTTCCTGTTCTCCATAGCGGAGCACCTTCTGCATGAGCTCAGGCAGTGGGAAGAGTCCGTTCTGCAGGACACCAGCAAAGGTGATAAGCTTGCGGTTACGGCCTTCATAGTAGCCGTCGTAGATGCAGTTATCCATCGGGTCGAACGTCGAGCAGACGGGTGGCAACGTGCCATCTGCTTCGGCTTGGCGTACGTTCCACTTCTTAAGGTTGAATCCATCATCGACCTGGAACTTCAGGTGTGCAGGATCGAGTGCATCAAGCAGATCACCTGAAGTCATATTGCGCACCTGCTCTGAGCTCATCGGCTGCACTTCCGGTACTTCAAGAGCCAGAAAGTGCGTCTGTGTGTCGCGCAGTGCGATCTCCATCTCGCTGGTCTGCAGCACATGGTCAGGATGAGCCGGACAGACACGCAGAGAGGTACCGCCATCGACGATATATTTTCCCAGACCGAAGGCCAGCGATACGACGCCTTCATGCGCATCTTCGTCTCCAAGCGGATAGTAGTTGATACTACGTGCCACACCACTGATATGCGGATAGAAGCGTGTGCCATGTTGCTGTCCGACTACCTCTTGCAGGATGACCGCCATCTTCTCCTGGTCAATCACGTTGGCCGTGGCTATCATATAGTCTTTTGAGCCGGCGTAGAAGACCGAAGCATAGACGGCCTTCACGGCATTGGCTAACATGCCCATGCGCTGATATTTATCGGC
>DCIF01000028.1:38824-52721 GCA_002315795.1 Bacteroidales bacterium UBA1733 | reverse complement strand
CCATGAACCACATCCATAAAGGCTTCGAGATCGGAAACCAGACGTTGTGGCAATCGGCCACGCAGGAAGGCCTGCAGAATCTCTTCGTCAGAAGCATCTGAGAGTGCCAGCGGATAGAGCTGGTTCTCCTCCATAAACTCGTCGAAAATATCGGTACAGAGCACTACGGTCTTCGGAATGATGACCTTGGCCTGCTGTGGCACATCCAGAATCGAGTTATTGGCTTCAATCTTATATTTAGAACCATCGAAACTATCGGTATAGCACTCCTGGAGATCGGCGTGCCGGCCTAAGAAATGATCGATGAATGCCAGACCACGGCCTTTGCCACCTAACGAACCTTCACCGATGCGTGCGAAGTTGGAATATTTATCGAAACGCTCGCGCTGGAAGACGGCTACAACGCCCTGGTTCTTCATACGGCGATATGCTACAATAGCGTCGAAGATGATCTGACGGTGAGACTCTACGTCCTGCAGTGAGTCCCAGGTGATATGCTTCAGGAAGTCAGAGACTGGGAAGAGCGCGCGACTTCCCAGCCAACGGCTCACGTGGTTGCGCTCTACGTGATAGAGCAAAGAGTCTGAAGGTACGGTGAGGATGTTGTTCTGCAGTTCCTTCAGATTGCGGATACGTAGCTGAGTGCTCATCTCTGGCTGATCAGGGAAGGCCGGATCTGGAATCTGGAAGATCAGGTCGCCGAAACCAAAGCATCGACGCACCATGTCCTTCAGATCGACGTCCATCTTCTTCGAGTTCTTGTCGATGAAGTGGTATCCGCTGTTCTCCGCACGCTCACGGTTCTCAGCTTCGGCCGAATCCATGATGAGTGGCATATAAGGATCTTCGGCACGGATGGCGTCGAGCAACAGGAAGCCGGCATCCGCAACCTTCTCTTCATGGGTTGCATGTGCCCCCTTCGGTGGCGTCATCGGATAGCGGCAGTCGGAGATAATACCCAGCGTATTCTCCTTATATTTATCATAGAACTCCCAGGCTTCCTGGTAGCTGCGAGCCAGCACGATCTTCGGACGTCCACGCATACGCAAGGTCTCGAGCGAAGCATTGAGCGCCTCTGTAGCAAACTCCAGACTCTGCTGCAGGATGAACTTATAGAGGTGTGGCAGGATGCTTGAATAGAAGCGGATGTTGTCTTCCACCAGCAGAATCATACGCACACCGGCCTGGAAGTCATGTTCCAGGTTCATGCGGTCCTCCAGCAGCTTGATGATGGTGAGCAACAGGTCGGTATTGCCTAACCAGCAGAAAACGTTTTCAAAGATCGAGAGATCGACATCCTTCATACGCTCGGTAAGACCGTGGCTGAATGGTGTCAGGACGACCAGCGGGATATTCTCATACGCTAACTTAATATTGCGCGCTATCTCAAAGACATCTTCTTCCTGTGCATCGGCCGTGCGTGATGGCATGACGATCACCAGATCGACATCGATCTTGCTGATGCTCTCTTCTGCCTCCTCCTGACTGTAGGCTCGGATGAAGCGTGGAGGGAAGCGGAGGCCCAGACGTGCATACTCAGCGAAAATCTTCTCATCGACGCGGCCGTCATCTTCGAGCATGAAAGCATCGTATGGATTAGCCAGCAGCAGCACGTTGCAGATACGTCGCTGCATCAGGTCGGTGAAGTTGGTGTCTTTAAGTTGTAGCATTGTATTGTGTCAGATTGATTGATCATTCATAAAGTTCAAGGCCCATCGAGGCCATGCCACTGATTCCTTCAGGAACGCCTCGGAAATCGGGGATGATGAGGATACGATAGATGCCTGGCTGGTCAAAACAGAGCGTGAAGTCTTTCATAGTCTCCTGATGCTCATAGAGTGACCCCCAGCCGTCACCGATAGGCAATCCCTCCTCATCGCGTATGGTCGGTTCGATTTTATGTCTTGAAATGAGACGCGAGATGCGCAACTGTCCCTGTGTGGTGTCCATCTGCTGGAAGCAGAAGGTAGCTGGGAGGCTGATCAATGGAAATTCGAGCTCATAACGCCAGCTGAGACGTATCTGATAATCTGTGTGCGTGCAGATCGGAGATTTGATGTTCGGCTCTTCTTCTACGTGAATAGGGTAGAATAGGGTATCGGTCGATGTCCAGTGGTGAAGTGGAACATCGACCGAAGTATTATATACCACAACGTGTGTGTTACTTTTCTTGTGGCACGCGCTGAGGCTTATCGCTATGATGGTTATGATGAGCATGGCTGTGGCTTTCCTGGTTCTCACCAGGGTTGCCTTCACGACGCTCTTTAGGTCTTCTGTCATTGTTATGCTTTTTGCGACTCTTGTTCTTGCGTCGGCGATCGAAACGTGATTCGTCCTCGTCGCCTACACCATCAGTGAACTCCGGACGTGCTTCTGTTTCACCTTCTTCTGCTGACAGCTTTTCGGGTTTCTCACCACGCTTGTTCATGTGATAGACATCGAATGCGCGTTGTGCTGTGATGGTCACCAGATTGAAGCCGCCTTCCTTGCCGGTAGAATAAGTGCAGAGGCGCGCCATGATATCGGTCTTGAAGAGGTGGTATTCTGAGTCGAGCGTATAGAGGACAATGTCTTTACTTGGCAGGTCCTTGTTGGCCTCCATGTAGCAATCTACCTCATAGTTCAGACAGCACTTGAGCTTGGCACACTGACCGGCCAGCTTCTGCGGATTGAGCGACAGATCCTGGAAGCGTGCAGCTGCCGTACCGACACTCTGGAATTTTGTCATCCACTTTGCACAACAGAGCTCACGGCCACAGGGTCCGATGCCACCGATGCGACCAGCCTCCTGACGTGCACCGATCTGTTTCATCTCAATGCGAACCTTGAAGACGTCGGCCAGCACTTTGATGAGCTGGCGGAAGTCCACACGGCCATCTGCAATATAGTAGAAGATGGCTTTCTGTCCGTCACCCTGATACTCTACGTCACCGATCTTCATCTCAAGGCCCAGGTCTTCAGCAATCTGGCGACTGCGTAGCATGGTGTCATGTTCACGGGCCTTAGCTTCGTTGCAACGCTCGATATCGTTTTCCCGTGCCAGGCGGAATACCTTCTTCTGCGCATCTGGAGAGTCGAAATGGAAGTTGACCTTCTTCATCTGCAGGTGCACCAGATAGCCGGTGAGTGTCACCTCACCGATGTCATGACCCGGATTGCCTTCTACGGCTACGATATCGCCTTTGTGCAGATCGAGGTCCTGGTCGTTGAGGTAGTATCCCTTGCGGGTATTCTTAAACTGCACCTCCACGTACTTGCACTCCTCGGTCAACTCAGGCGCATCGGCCATGTAGTCATAGACCATCTGAGGCTTGTTCTGCCGGCAGACGTTGGTCAGACTACGAGGACTGTCAGAGTCTTTCTGACATGGCTCGGTCTGGAACGAGATGACAGGTTCGACGCTATCGATTTCTATGGTATGTTTTTTTGCCATATTACTTAGCGTAAGCTACTGAACGAGTCTCACGGATCACGGTGATCTTGACCTGACCAGGATAGGTCATCTCCTTCTGGATCTTGGTAGCGATATCTGCTGACAGCTTCTCCGATTCGGCATCGGTTACCTTGTCGGCACCTACGATGACACGAAGCTCACGACCTGCCTGAATAGCGTAGGTCTTGACAACACCAGGATAAGACTGTGCGAGGTTCTCCAAGTCATTGAGACGCTTGATGTAAGCCTCAACAATCTCACGACGAGCACCAGGACGAGCGCCAGAGATAGCATCACAGATCTGCACGATAGGAGCGATGATAGACGTCATCTCGCACTCCTCATGGTGTGCAGCAATGGCATTGCAGATATCCGGTTTCTCCTTGTACTCTTCGGCAATCTTGGCACCGAGCAGTGCGTGTGGCAATTCTGGTTCATCATCAGGTACCTTGCCAATATCATGGAGCAGACCTGCACGACGTGCCTTCTTGACGTTGAGACCCAGTTCGGCGGCCATGATGGCGCAGAGGTTGGCAGTCTCACGAGCATGTTGCAGCAGGTTCTGACCGTAAGACGAACGATATTTCATCTTACCAATCATACGGATGAGCTCTGGATGCAAACCATGAACACCCATATCGATACAGGTGCGCTTACCGGTTTCAATGATCTCCTCCTCAAGCTGCTTACGCACCTTGGCCACCACTTCCTCAATACGTGCCGGATGGATACGGCCATCGAGTACCAACTGGTGGAGTGCCAGACGAGCTACCTCACGACGCACAGGGTCGAAGCAAGAGAGGACGATGGCCTCAGGAGTGTCATCAACTACGACCTCAACACCGGTAGCTGCCTCAAGAGCACGGATATTACGACCTTCTCGGCCGATGATGCGACCCTTTACTTCGTCAGAGTCAATGTGGAAGACAGTCACTGCATTCTCAACCGCTGTCTCCGACGCCATGCGCTGGATGGTCTTGATGATGATCGACTTAGCTTCCTTGTTGGCCGTAAGACGAGCATCGTCCATGATCTCATTGATATAGCTGGCAGCTTCAGTGCGAGCCTCGTCCTTGAGACCTTCTACCAGAGTCTTCTTGGCTTCTTCAGCACTGAGACCGGCAATCTGCTCGAGCATCTGTCGGCCTTCCTGAATGGCAGCATCTGCTTCCTGCTTCTTCTGCTCTACCACTTCGAGCTGCTTCTGTAGCGTCTGACGGGTGTTGTCATTGTCGTTGATACGACGGTCCAGCTCGCTCTGCTTCTGCTGAAGCTGCTGTTGCTGCTGCTTGATGCGCTGCTCGTTCTGCTGGATTTTCTGATTGCGCTGATTGGCCTGACGGTCCAGGTCGCTCTGCAGACGGCTGATCTTCTCTTTTGCTTCGAGCAGCTTCTGCTCCTTGGCGATCTCGCCAGCCTTCTCAGCATCTTCCAGCGCTTTTTTATAAGTTTTTCCTAAAAAAAGATTCCATACAGCAAATACAATGCCGCCTCCGACGAGGACACCCACGATTGCTGCTATGATAACGGATGGATTCATGTGAATAGGGTATATATATAAATGTAATGTAAAAATAGATTCGATAATAGATCTTGATGCACGAGGTATAGATACGATCTTCCTCACCACAACCAAGGTTGCAGCCGGTAAGCGGGATGATAAAGATTGATGCTATGTGTATTAGAATTCTGAGCGTTCTTATTCCTTAGAATTGAGAAACTGCTCAAGGTCAGTATTCATCTGTCTCAAATCTGCTTCAATGTCTTCAGCGTCTGTGCCGTGACCCTGATTGCGAAGACAGGTTGCAGCCAAATCGACAGCCGCCATTGCCAGAAAAGCCTCCGGAGAGAGGTCGGCAGCGCCACGGTATTTGGTGTTGTAGGCCACAAGCCTTCGGTTAACCATACGTGCGGCCTCGCGGATGATGGGTTCATCGTCCATATAGACCTTCAGCGGATAACGTGCTTCGCCTATCTGTATATTGATTCTGATCTTCTTATCCATATTGCGTCCACTAACTTACATCTGTCCTGATTGGGGAATCTACTCAACCTTGTAATTTAGCGATGCAGGCATCAATCTCGCTTACCATAGCGAGGTATTGCTCTCTTAACAGTGCTACTTGCTCAGGCTGACGGCCTGTGGCAGCAAGTCCTGTCTTAAGATGCTGATATTTCGTGTCCAGCTCTTTGTTCTCAGCTTCAAGTTGCTCAATCCTCGTTTGTAGGGCATCGACTTGACGCTGAAGGTCCGACGCGCGGTCCTCTGCTTCTGTGCATCTGCACTTCAACTGTCCGATGAGCTGCTTGAGCTCTGTAGTCAAAGTTCGCAAATCTCCCATCTGAAGTCGGCTATTTAAACACAAAATTTCAGTGCGAAGATAATTATTTTTTTACATATAGACAAAAAAATATCCCGTTTTTTGTCAAAACGAGATAAATTTTTCTCAAATCATGCCAAGTTTTTTCATTTCTTTGGCACAAGTTTCCAGTTCTGCATACCATTGAGCACCGAATTTGCGTGTCAGAGCGTCCTTCAGACACTGATAGACGTGTACGTTGATTTTTTTACCGAGTTTCTTAGCGCATCCGCACATATCCGGCTGCTCGTCATAGTTGACGGCAGTATAGTCACCAATCTTCTTCAGTCGCACCGGATAAAGATGGCACGAGACGGGTTTCATAAAAGGTTCCTGACCCTCTCTATAGGCAGGATGCGTCACGAACCGGCCTTCACGGAATGCTTTCTCAATGGCACAAAGGCACATCCCGCCAGGCAGATGGCTTTTTTTGAGCGTCTCTTCATCAGGATATGTGCAGAAGACACAGTCGTGACCATCGACCACCGAGGTCACCCAGTCTCCGGCCTTGTCCTTGAAATAAGGTCCTTGCTCCTGAATGACTTTCTGAGCTCGTGGCGTGAGTTCTTCCCAACAGAGTTTTACCATCTCGTCCATGACCGCCAGTTCGTCTTCGTCAAGGGGTGCTCCGCTCTCTCCCTCACTGTTGCAGCAGGCTCCTTTACAGGCCTGCAGATCGCAGCAGAAAGCCTCGCCAAGCACGTCCTCACTCACTAAAGTATCTCCAATATGTACCATTTTTTGCTTCAGATTGTATATTATAGCGCAAATTTAGCAATAATAATCCACTCGTACAAATATTCTGCAAAATTTGTAAGCGTTTTGAAGTTATTTTGAATAAAACAGATCTCTGAAACCCCATCCTGATTTCAAAATGAGGTTTCAGAGACTAAGAAAGCCACATTCCGAAAATGAAATGAGGCTTTCGTCATCTCCGAAACCGGTTTCCGATTACGTTTTCCGGTTTCGGGGACCCCGAACATCAACACATCCGCGGATGTGTTGATATTCTTACTGAAGAAACGGACGTCGCACCATTGAAATGTCCCTTTTAGCAAGTTTTCATATCCGCTTTATTTCGTTGTAAAGATGGTAGTTTTATTTGGTTTTTACGATTTTTCTATCTAAAAATTGGTAGATTGTTGAAAAATGGTTATCTTTGCCGCGGAATGGTGTCTTTGTAGTAGAATTATGGAGAAAAAAGATATTAGAATCGTATATATGGGTACGCCAGACTTTGCCGTACCTACTTTAGACGCTCTGGTGAATGGCGGTTACAATGTGGTGGGAGTCATCACCATGCCTGATAAGCCTGCAGGTAGAGGTCATAAGATGCAGTTCAGTCCGGTGAAGCAGTATGCGCTTGACCATCAGCTGCCTTTACTGCAGCCAGAGAAGCTCAAGGATGAGGAGTTCCTGTCTCAACTGCGTGACTGGCAGGCCGATCTGCAGATCGTCGTTGCTTTCCGCATGCTGCCAGAAGTGGTGTGGAACATGCCTCGCATGGGTACTTTCAACCTGCATGCAGCTCTCTTGCCACAATACCGTGGTGCCGCTCCACTCAACTGGGCCGTGATCAATGGCGATGAGAAGACGGGTTGCACCACTTTCTTCCTCGATCATGAGATCGACACCGGCCGCATCATCCTCAAGGAGGAACTACCTATCGCACCTGAAGAGAATGTGGGTAGTGTGCATGACCGTATGATGGAAATGGGTAAGGGCCTTGTGTGTCGGACCGTGGATCTGCTCGTTGAGGCAGAGGGTCAGGTAGAAAAGATTCCTACAATCGATCAGGATACTCTATATCAGGACGTTACCGAATTGCGACCAGCACCAAAAATCTTTAAGGAGACTTGCGAGATGCACTTCGATCGCAAGGTCAGAGAACTGCATAACCTGGTGAGAGGACTGTCTCCATATCCTGCTGCCTGGATGGAACTTACCACCTCGGCAGGAGAGACCTTGAGCCCTGTGAAGCTATATCGGACACGCATCGTCAGTGAAGGTCAGCCGCAGCCGTCAGAGAAGATCGGAAAGGTGGAGACCGATCATAAGTCTTACATTCATGTGGTTTGTGCCGATGGCGTGCTCGCTCTGGAGGAACTTCAGTTGCCCGGAAAGAAACGTATGGAGGTGAAGGCTCTGCTCAATGGTTTTAAGCTTTGATTTGAATGATTCCGCTGTATCCTCTTTTGTTCGAAGATAACTTTCATGTGACGGTTTGGGGTGGTAATAATCTCAAACCCATGAAGTCTTTGCCTGCTGATGATGAGCCGGTAGGTGAGTCGTGGGAGGTCTCTGCCGTGCCTTCAAGTAAGTCGGTTGTCAAGAACGGTCCGCTGAAAGGCCGTGACCTGATGTCTCTGACCGCAGAATATGGAGAGCAGATGCTGGGTAAGGAGGTCTGCAAACGCTATCATGGCGAATTTCCTCTGCTGGTGAAGTTCATTGATGCCAAGAAAGATCTTTCGATCCAGGTGCATCCGAATGACCGTCTGGCGCGTGAGCGACATGGCTGTTTCGGAAAGACCGAGATGTGGTATGTGATGAAGGCGGAACCCGGAGCCTGTCTCTATTCGGGGATGAACCAGCCGGTATCGCGCTATGAATATGAGCATCGTGTGGCCGATGGTTCTATCTGTGAAGTGTTGGCCAAACATCCGGTCAAAGCCGGTGATGTCTTCTTTATTCCTGCGGGTCGCATCCATGCCATCTGTGGTGGCATTCTGTTGGCCGAAGTGCAGCAGAGTTCTGATGTGACTTACCGTATCTTCGACTATAACCGACCGGGTCTTGATGGAAAACCTCGTCAGCTTCATACCGAGTTGGCGGTCGGTGCCATTGATTTTAATGTCCCCAGCCAGAAAGCCACTTTAGGCAAAGGCACCTTGGCCGCCGTTGATCCTCAGCCGCTGCTGGCTGGTCAGATGGCCGATGTCGAGGTCTATCGTACAGACTATGAGCATGAGCTGAACTATCCGGTGCCGCTGATTGTCAACGAATTCTTTATCGTCAAACTGCTGGAGATCAACCGCGCTTTCCACCGTAAGCTCTATAAGTACGACTCCTTTATTATATATATGTGTCTTGAAGGCAACTGTACCGTCACGGCGGCTGGTGTCACACTGACCTTGACCGAAGGCAATTCCTGTCTTGTGCCGGCATCGGTGGCCGATATCTACGTGGAGCCACACAACGCGCATGGCGTCACTCGCCTGCTGGAGACATACATTGACAACAAGAACTATTGACACACGAATCAGCTGTCATGATCAGTATCATCGTTCCTGTCTATAATACGTCCACTTATCTCAGTTCCTGTCTGGATAGCATCCGCACTCAGACCCTCAGCGACTGGGAGCTGGTGCTGGTCGATGACGGTTCGACGGATGGAAGTGGCAGGATTTGCGATGATTATGCGTCAAGCGATGCGCGTATCAAAGTAATACATCTGGAGAATGGCGGACCGGCAAAAGCAAGAAATGTGGCGCTGGCTCAGTGCCATGGCGAGTTCGTAGCTTTCATAGACAGTGATGATCTGCTGCATTGCCAGTATCTGGAAGTGCTTCTAAGAACCTTGACCGGACAGAAGGCTGATATCGTGCAGTCGCCTTATGTGCTGCTCTCGGAAAAAGACAGAAAGCAGTATCTGTCAAAGACAAATGCTTCCTTGCCAGAAAAGTTCGAGATCAAGCGGTTCTCGGGTCATGAAGCCATAGAATCCATGCTTTATCAGCGGGAGATGGATTCCTCACCTATCAAACTTTATCGCAGAGAAATACTAAAAGGAGAGGTCTTCCCTGAGCAGGTTACTGTGTATGAGGATCTTCTGGCATTGCTCGACGTCTATGCCCGTTGTGAGAAAGTGTGTTGGATCAATCTGCCAATCTATTATTATTTCAAAAGGATGGATGGCACGCTCAACTCACATTCCATCCAGGACTCTCAGGCATTGACCGTCATGAAGCAGGCCAGAACCTGGATCAGCCACTATGATAAGGCGCTTCTGCCAGCTGTTGACTCCCGTGAATTGAGCTTGGCTTTTAATATTCTGCGCCTTTTGCGAAAGGCGGGAAAAGAAGAGGGTGTTTCTTTGCGCGATGCTTGCTGGCAGATCATCAGACGCAACCGGAAACAGACTTTCAGGGATCCGAAGATGCGACTGAAAAATAAGGTGGGTATTCTGATATCGTACTTGCTGCTCAAATGATTACTGTTTCTATCGTAACCTATCACACTGAGATCGAGGAACTGAAAAAGTGCTTCGCATCGTTGTCATCACCTCTGGTGAAGACGATTTATGTGGTTGACAACTCGAGCCAGGAAACTATCAAGGAATGCTGTAACAGCTATGCAAAGGTGGTTTACATCGCCAGCAGAAATGTGGGCTATGGTGCGGCACACAACCAGGCCATCAGACGGGTGCAAAGGGAGGCTGAAGCGACGTATCATCTGGTATTGAATTCGGATGTCTATTTTGAACCAGCGATACTGGAGCAGCTGGCAAACTACATGGATGGCGATGAAGAGATTGCACAGGTGCACCCATACGTCACTTATCCCAATGGGGAATTGCAATGCACCGTACGTCTGCTCCCTACTCCTTTGAACCTTCTGTTCCGGAGATTCTTGCCGAAACGGATGTCCGCTTCTATGGATGAGCGCTATACACTCTCTTTCTGGGATCATCAGACTCCGGCCAATATTGCTTATCATCAGGGATCGTTTCTGTTCTTCCGCGTGAAGTGCTTTGAGAAAGTGGGGCTGTTCGACGAGCGATTCTTTATGTATCCTGAGGATATCGACATTACCCGTAGGATGCATCAGCACTTTAAGACGATGTTCTGGCCAGAAGTCAAGGTGGTTCATGCGCATAGAGCGGAGAGCTACAAGAACCTGAAGATGCTGATCGTTCACCTGTGGAACATGGTGAAGTACTTTAATAAGTGGGGTTGGCTGTCGGACACGGAAAGGACCGAATGGAACCGGCAGCTGTTAAGCGAATTAGGTTATCAGCATTAGCTTTGATATAAAGCAAGATACTGCTTGGCCACCTGCAGATAGTCATGATGTCTGCGGATATATTCTATAGATTGACGTTGGAGACCTGGAATTTGTTCTGGATGAAGGACCAGCTGCTCTAACTCACGATAACAGCTCTCATAATTTGGCTGGATATTCACAATCGGACGCAAATCTTTCACACCAAGTATCTCGTAGTTCTCCGGTTCGCCACCTCCCACAACGACCATCCCTTTAGACATGGCCAGCAGAGCATTCATAGCGGGGGTATAGCTATAAAGCTGGTCAAGGAGAATGTCTGAAGTATCCATCATCTGTTGGTATTCTGCGAAAGGGACACCATCGGCAACCTTCATTTCAACACGCTCAGGATAGTTCTTTTTCAGTTCCTCTAAGGCTCGTAACATAAGGTCTGTGCCCTTGTACGCATTGCGAGACCTGCTGATACCTATGAAGAAACGAATCTTTCCACCCTGATATTCCGGATGAATACGCTCCTTGTTCTGAGGCTCTATCGGATAAGGAATGAAGGTTACTTTCTCTCTTAAGGAAGGAACGGCCTGATACGTTGCCCAATATTCATACAAGCCGGCAACAATCGCATCGCAGTCTTTGGCAATATACTCATTCAGACGCTGTTTCTCAGTGCCGATCCAGTCTTTGCGATATGATTCTGTCTCGGCGTCTCTTCGAAGTGTGTCACCAATATTTGAGTCTGAATAGCGTAGAGGCTTGAGGGTGTCGTTAATGTGCATCCAGTAATAATCCATGCCGAAAGCACATAGAATCACTTTCCGGTTATGACGTCGCAGATAATCATAGATAGCGAACAGTCTCTCTGCTTTCATCTCAAGGAACATCGGATTGATGAGTTGGACAACGTCGTAACCTCGCATCTTAGGAAGGGCTTTGAGCAATCTGTATAGGAACGAGAGGGTTCCAGCAAACGTTTGCTCACGTGCCAGATCGATGTCGCGTGGATAGTCCTTCCAGAAGTCGCCATTGCTGGCCACAGTGACCTCATGTCCAAGTTCCCGCAGCCCTTTGGCCAGTGTATTATGAACGTTGGAATATTCACCTAAAAGCAGAATCCTCATAGCTTTGCTCCTAATAATAAGCGGATAATATCATAACAACGGCACCCCATCTGATAATAGAGATCAGCACCATTCCGGCTCCAAGGCATGGTGCACGTTACCCAGGCGGCATGCACTTCTGCCCATAGCAACTGACGAAGGGAATCAAGGGTAACTTGCTTTGAGATGCTTTGAGGGTTCTCGGCATAGACATATCCGCCATGGCGGGTGGTGGCTACTTTCTGGCAACCCTTCAGCAGTAGAGGCAGTATCAGCAGATCCTCGAATTTGCGTCCTGCAGCATATTTGTTTTTTTCGAACAAAGATCTTCTGTAGATTTTGTTCCAGGCATAGCTGTGATTCCATGCTCGTGTCGTGAACCAGTAATCCACTGGAGAGCCAAAAACGCAGTCTTCAGGAATGAACTTTTGTCGCTCCTGATCTTCGTGGTGTATGGGATATTCCAGCATATCGACCTCCTGGTTGGCCGAAATCCAGCGGATGAGTGAGGGATATGTATCGGGCAAAAGGTAATCGTCGCTATCAACAAACGTAAGGTAATCGCCTGTAGCAACCGCTATTCCTGCATTGCGCGCATCGCTCAATCCGCCATTCTTTTTATGAATTACCTTGATCTGACTGCTCTTCTTTGCCCATTCGTCACATTTCGTCGGACACGAATCCGGAGAGCCATCATCTACAAGAATCATCTCCATATCAGACACCTCCTGAGAGAGCACACTCTGGATGCAACGGTCCAGCGTCTGCTCAACATGATAGACAGGGATGATGACAGAGAGTAACATGTTGTAGATGGTGTTGTTCTGAAAGAAAGATAATGGTTCAAAGCATGAATAGATGCTAACGGAAACGTAAGCGTGTGAAAAGATGAAAGAGCATATATTTCCATTGCCATCGCCAACGGAGAGGGAATAAGTGCATGGCTCGTAGCTGAGAGACGATCTCTGCACAAAAGGCGCTGTCGTGCTTCTGACGCAGTAGCAGTCTGAGTGTATCGACCGTGAGCCAGTCGAGCTTTGCCTGCATACTTTCTACTTTGAGAGTTTGCAGACGCTTTAGGACGAGAACCGCGTCCCGCAGCTTGCGTTTCTGTTGCTCTCTATCTGAGGTAGTAGTAATACTGTTTTCGTGTAAGATACGTTCGTAAAGAGAGGTATCGACAGCCACGAAACTGTCGGCTTGAGCAAATGCTCTTGGAGTGAATTCTTCGTCCTCGTGATAAATGCCAGGAAAAAAGCGAAGCTCATTGTCAAGTAGAAACTCACGACGAAAGAGATAGGCCACGACACAGGGCAGGAGGTTGCGACCCCGCATAAACTCTGCGGCTTTACGATATACCTTATTATATTGTGGAACGTAACGACGATAGGGATACCTTTCTCCCTGCAGGGAGCGCTCTACCATATTTATGCCGATTATGTCAATCCCTTCCGAGATGTATCGGAAAAGATCAGAAAGGTCATCGCTAAGCAGTATGTCATCAGCATCGACAAACCACAGGTATTTGCCACTGGCTCTGTCAATGCCAGTATTCCGTGCCATACTCAGTCCGCTGTTCGGCTGCTTGATGACGGTGATATCGTGCTTCAGACGATAGTCTTCAAGCAGGGTGGCAGTATTATCTGTAGAGCCATCATCCACCACAATGACTTCCCTCTCGTCTAATGGAATGTCAAGAGCATAGATGCTGTCAAGACAATGACAAAGATATTGTCCTGCGTTATATGCCGGTATGATGAATGATAGCTGAATCATAAGGTAGACGGATTGCGCAATTAGAATGGTTCGAGCACGCTCATGAAGTGTGGCAACTGCTTGCGCCACCACGGCCAGTCATGGTCGCAGTCGTATCCCCAGTAATCGAACCAGGCCGGAACCCCCTTCTGAGCCAGGATGGTATCCAGCTGACGGGTTGACCAAAGCGTATCTTCTTCCCAGCGACCCTGGCCAATGCAGACACAGATACGGCGCTGACGATAGAG
>DCIF01000028.1:17098-38740 GCA_002315795.1 Bacteroidales bacterium UBA1733 | reverse complement strand
TCATCGTTATAGTATGGGAAACTATAATGCGAGTGGTACAGACCAGAGAGTGCAATCAGGGTGTCGAAGATGTCGGGACGACGGAAAAAGAGAATGGCAGCGTGCATGGCTCCCAACGAACAGCCGGTGGTCATGAAGGTTTCTCCCTCGTAGTGGCGGATATTTGGCAGAAGTTCTTCAATCAGGTAGTTGAAGTACCGCTCCTGTTGCTCGATGCGCCAGCGGCCATCGCCACCAAAGTTCGACCAGGTCTCCCAATCAATGCCATCGACACAGATCACACGTACTTTGCCTGCCTCAATCCAGGGAGAGAGGACATGAATCATACCTTGATCTGCGAAGTCGTAGAAGCGGCCATCCTGTGAAGGGAAGGCAATGAGCGCATGTCCGTTATCTCCGAAAACCTTATATTCCATGTCGCGATTCAGGTAGCGACTGTACCATTTATGATATTGAACGTTCATTTCAGTGAGGAATGAGGAGTTAGGAATTATTTACGCTGGCATGCATCCCAGAGGAACTTGTTCTTTTCGTCCTCGGTCTTAAATCGGGCAATGTAGCTCTGGTTGCCCATAGCGCCAGAGAGCGCGTCAGGGACACGGTCCCATTGCTTCAAAGCGTATGCATACTTCTCCATCATCTGCTTATGATCGAGGTTGTAGGTCTTGCCATCACGACGACCTGCAAAGACACAGTAATAATCGTCATGCAGATCTGGAGTCGTACGACGATCAAAGGCAACCATATCGGCCCAGATCTTATAGACATCTACACTGTGTGCATAGTTGAGCATATCTGGAGTGAAGCCGCCACCAGGACGCATGTTTACTTCAAGTGCTACAAAGTCTCCTACATTGCCAAGTCCGCGGTGAGCAGTGTCAAGACGGAAGAACTCGAGGTGTACGAAACGTGAACGGACATTGAAAGCCTTGATACACTGACGTCCCCAGTAGCGGAGATTCTCGTTCATGTCTTTCTCAACATAATAGGTAGAGTCGAGGTTATAGTTGACAATGTCAGAGATTGAAGGCGGACAGACGCTCCAACTCTCGAAAATCGGATTACCGTGTGAGTCGATCACGGCATCGTAGTCACAGATATTGCCAGTGACATACTCTTCGATGACATAACAGAAAGCTTGAGGAGTTTCCTGATAGAATCGCCACAAATCGCCTTCATCGACGATTTTGCGCGCGCCATTAGCTCCCACACCTACATCAGGCTTGGCAAAAAGTGGGTAGCCGGCATCGAGCGCAAAACGCTTTACGTTGTCAAAGCCTTCAGAAGCCTTAATCTGACGAGCGGTACGGATGCCACCTTCTGCATAGTGCTTCTTCATCTCAGATTTCTCTTTGATGGCACCAATTGCATCTGACTTGATGCCGGTATTTACGTTGAAGTCGGTACGCAGACGAGCGTCAAGCTCCAGCCAATATTCGTTGTTCGACTCAATCCAGTCAATGCGGTCATACTTCCAGGCGAAATAAGCTACGCCACGATAGACCTCACTGTAGTTTTCGAGGTTTGACACCTTAAAATACTCGGTCAATGCACCCTTCAGCTGAGGTGTGAGAGTGTCGTATGACTGATCACCGATACCTAAAACACGAACTCCATTATTCTTCAGTGCAGCGCAGAATTTCCAGGCTGCATCCGGAAAGTTCGGAGAAATATATACAAAATTCATACTATATGTTAGAAATTAAAAATGTGAAATGGAAAAATATGAAATGGAAAATTGATATCTTTGAGGATCAATGAAAGATCGTCAAGGGATATGGAAAGCTATTATTTTATGGTTCTCAAAGTGCCATTCTTGCACAGGATCTTTCGCTCGCCATCCTTGCAGATTTGCTTCATGATCCCTTTATGATAAAGATAAGCCTCACCTCTGAGTTCGCTTCGACCGTTCTGAATCAGGAAGTAAGAACCGTCGTTCAGACAAAACACCGGTACAGAATAGCTATGGCTATGTACGATGTCTTTCAGCAGGTCACGGCCATCGAGGACATAGGTACGAAGCATCTCCAGATGGGGTAGGATGTTGATGTTTGTCAAACCTAATCCGCGCAAAAATAGTTGATATTCAGGATCTATCGATTCTCCTTCCATTTCAGGAGATGCATAGACAATGTCTGCACAGTTCATCGAACCAGCGCTGATGCTCACGATGACACCATGCCAATTCTTAAGCTTAGTGCGCAACTTCAGTTCGGTGAAGAATTTGTTTTCTGTCGGGACATGTCCTCCAGAAAGTATGATGAAGTTGGCTTCTTTGATCATGCGTGCTGCCCATCGTTGTGTGCGACGGTCGAGGACCTCGTAGTGATCAAAAGAAAGATCTACATGGTCGAAAGCCTCACGCACTCCCCAGGCCATACGGTCGGTCATCTCAATATCATCGGGAGCAGAGGTGATGAGCAGACATTTCAGGGGTTGAGGCAAACGCGCATGAAGTTCGTCAAGCAGCCAGTTGGCTGGATTGAGGTCTCCATCGTAGCCGAAGAAAGGACTGCTGGTCAAGAAATGAGTGATCATTAATAGATTACAAATTATGAATTACAAATTCAAAACGACGAGTTAAAGGTTACCTGTCAGCGCATTCCAGAGCGTATCATCGGGAGTAGGAGCCACAATCGTAATATTCTCCTTACTTACCGGATGGATAAACTCCGCTTTGCGTGAGTGCAGGGAGATACCCCCATCAGGATTAGAGCGCTTGGCTCCATATTTCAGGTCTCCTTTGATGACGAGTCCGATCTTTGAGAGCTGGCAGCGTATCTGGTGGTGGCGTCCTGTGTAGAGCTTTACTTCAAGGAGCGCATAACGGTCAGTGGTGGCAATGACCTGATAGTGCAGACGCGCCTCCTTGGCTTCTTTCTGTGGCTGTCCGTTCTTGTCTAATGGAGGTTGCTCATACGCATAGCTACGATTCTGTGACTCGTTGCGTACCAACCAGTGCTTCAGGTCAGCCTCTTTGGCTACAGTGGCCCCCTCGTTCCAGACATTCGGGACGATGCAGAAATAGGTCTTATGCACTTCACCTGAGGCAAACATGCGATTCATCCTTTCGAGTGCTTTGCTCGTCTTGGCAAAGATGACCACACCTGTAGTAGGTCGGTCCAGACGGTGTGTGACACCTAAGAAGACATTGCCTGGTTTCTGATCTCGCTCTTTGATAAATCGTTTCAGGGTCTCTGGCAATGGCTCGTCGCCCGTCTTATCACCTTGCACGATCTCGTGGCAGGTCTTGCTTACGGCTAAAAGATGATTATCTTCGTATATGATTTGCATTTCTACAAAATATCTTTACATTATGATTCTTTTTTCTATTGTTTTTTGTCAAAAATCTTTTATTCTAATAGAATTTTGATATAATTTTCAAAATATTCGGGCATTTTGATACGACTTTTTAATATTTAGTGTATCTTTGCGCACGAAATCTGAAAAACAATTGATAAAAAACAAATAGACAACAATGAAGAAGATTCGCGCAGCCATCGTCGGTTATGGCAACATTGGTCAGTATGCACTCGAGGCTATCGAGGCATCACAGGACTTCGAGTGTGTAGGTGTAGTTCGCCGTAGTGGTGCAGAAAACAAACCTGCAGAATTGGCTAACTATCCAGTCGTTAAAGACATCACAGAACTCCAGGATGTTGACGTTGCTATCCTTGCTACTCCAACTCGTAAGGTTGAGGAGTATGCTAAGAAGTGCCTTGCTCTCGGTATCAATACCGTTGATTCTTTCGATATCCACACTCAGATTGTTGACCTTCGCCGTAGTCTCAATGAGGTTGCTAAGGCAAATAATGCTGTCAGCATCATCTCGGCTGGTTGGGATCCAGGTAGTGACTCTATCGTTCGTTCACTCATGGAGAGCTTGGCTCCAAAGGGTATCTCTTATACCAACTTCGGTCCTGGTCGCTCAATGGGTCACAGCGTTTGCGTCCGCTCTAAGGAGGGCGTGAAGGATGCATTGTCAATGACCATCCCTGTAGGTCAGGGTATCCACCGCCGTATGGTTTACGTTGAGCTTGAGGAAGGCGCTGATCTCGCAGAGGTAACCAAGGCTATCAAGGCTGATCCTTATTTCGCCAGCGATGAGACTCACGTATTCCAGGTAGAGAGTGTTGATGCACTCAATGACGTTGGCCATGGAGTGAACCTCACTCGTAAGGGCGTCAGTGGCAAGACTCACAACCAGCTCTTTGAGTTCAACATGAAGATCAACAACCCTGCTCTTACCGCACAGGTACTTGTTAACGTAGCTCGTGCCGCTATGAAGCAGCAGCCAGGTGCTTACACCATGATCGAGATTCCAGTCATCGACATGCTCTGTGGCGACAAGGAGGAACTCATCCGCCACCTGGTATAATCCTGCACCCGATCAATACTCGATACAATGCGTCTCCCTTCCGGAGGCGCATTTATTTTATCTGGAGGCCATACTGATCATAAATACCTGTTGGTGTTATGATTAGAAGCTTACCATCTTGCCACACACGTTTCGTCTGGTAGAAATTAGGGAACGCGCTCTCTTGAGAATACTCTTCCTGTATTTCCTCTATCCCTAAGTAATGCTTCGGACCATCATCTGTGAATGAGAACATGATGGTCATTTCTGTAGTCGATCTTTCTTCTACATACTCTTCCTTGATGTCGGTAAGCGCTGCATTATTTATGGGTTGACTTTTCCCGCTTCCAGATCCTTTTATATCCCATCCGAGAAGGGCAGGAGAAGAGGCCGCGGAGAACTCGGTGTTGTTCTTCGTTCCAGGAAATGGATCACTGGCTGCCGTTCCTGCGGAAGGTAATTTGTTGTCAGCTTTGATTAACTCCACACAAGGATGATCAATGCTGTTGTTGACAATATTATTGTTCCATATTGTCTTGTCATAATCAATGTGCCACGCTAGTAAGCCATGTCCTGGAAGGTAAGAGTCCCATCCTGTCTGCTGTCTGTTTTCAAAAATGTAATACTCTCCGTCGCGAACATCTTTGGTATTACTCTTTACTGGTAGCAGCAAAGCTTTATTGGTTGTGGTCAGGCATGGAAGGGTGTCTGGAGATATTACATAAGTAGTATCATAAACCGTAACGATAGTATACAGGTGGCTTCCTGTTTGAATGGTATCTTTGTGCGATGTGATAACCGGATCCTGCTTGTTTCCGACCAATGAGTCTGGCATCAGCCACCCAAGTTCAAATCGCTCATAAGCGGTGAGGGCACTTGGACATCGGCCCTCTTTTCGATTACTTCCTAGGCTGCTTCCTAGATAGAGGCCTGTTTCCATGATGTCAAAACTGCCATTGATATAATTGCCACTTTGAGTGTTATAGGTATCTGGCAGCCCTAATGCGTGTAAGAACTCATGACAGAAAGTGCCGATGCCATCTTTCAATCCTTGGTATAATTCATTTGTACACATGTATCTGCTGACAGTTTTCCCATCTACAACGACTGTTTTGCTGGTCGGAACTATCGAGGAATGTGGCCAAATTAAATCGGTGCCGCTGGAACCATTGTTTTCTCCTTCACCAACATAAATTACACTGACCAGATCAATAAAGCCGTCATCATCATTGTCATATTGCGCGAAATCAATCTCTGTTTCCAACAATTGGCAAGCTTCTGTAACGGTCTCATACGCTCTTTGATCGTTCCCAAAAGAATTATTCTTGCCGTAATATGAGATAGATTGGCTCATCATCACCGGACCATAGATATCAAATTGGGGATCGAATGTTCCCATCGAATTCTCATAGAAGTAATCATGAACTGAACCATAGCTGTTCAGATCATTAAATCTTTCCTTCATCATGAAGTCTCGATAGTATTCAATCTGATTAATGGAATCAGCAAATTGTTTGTCAGGGAATTCAACCAGGATCAGCAATCCTTTGGGAGTTCCTGCGTTTGGAAACTTTTTTACATGACTTTCGATTTCTGCAGAGCGGGTAACTGCTTTGGCTTTGTTCGATTGCCATTCGCTAAATTGTTGGTCTGAAGCTATTCGATAAAACCCTTCGCTATCCTGAACAAGCAGACGCCCCTCAATGTCGGTGATCCAGTGATGCCACTCATCACCTTGCTGCATGATGGTTATCTCCTCACCATTAGGCTGGAGCATCTTCCGAGACTGGTGCCGCACTGGCGCTGCTGTCAGTTGGCTTACGACCAGCACCATGACGATGAGCACCATCGTTCGTGTGATGATGTCCTTTACGTTTGCTTCGGTCTTTCGGTTGAGGTTTGTCATTATGCTTTGATACTTTTTTTGCTGGTTCATTCTTGCTTTCACATCCGCCAAGTTCTTCTGGAACAGGGATACGGTCCATTTGCTTATCAATGAATTTTTCCAGATCCTTGAACTTGCGCATCTGCATTCTGTCGCTGCAGTTTACGAATGTCAGAGATTCTCCATCACGGTCTGCTCGTGCTGTTCGTCCGATGCGGTGCACGTAGTCTTCCGGATCATGAGGCAGGTCGAAGTTAATTACCAGTTCTATGCCATTGATGTCGATGCCTCGGCTTACGATATCGGTTGCTACCAAAACATTGGTTCGGCCAGCCTTGAAGGCATTCATCACTTCCTCACGGTCACGCTGTTCCAGATCTGAATGCATGGCAGCGACTTTGAATCCTTTCTTTCTAAGATGCAGAACGACGTCTTTTACATTCAGTTTTCTGCTCACAAAGACGACGACGCGCTTGTCTGGGTTCTGCAGCAGTTCATCTTTTACAAAACCATCTTCTTTGCCTCCGAAGAACTTCCTCAGATATCTGATCAGCATGTGAATCTTCTGCGGTTCGTAGCATATGCATGCCTGCTGATGTATCTTCTCTGCCGGCTTTGAGATAGCAATCTTTACCATCACCGGTTTATACATGATTGCCTCGGCCAGCTTCTGCGTCTTGGGTGGCATCGTTGCCGAATAAAGGATCTTCTGACAGTCCTGTGGCAGACATTTGGCAATCTGCATGATGTCGTCATAGAATCCCATGTCAAGCATACGATCCGCCTCATCGAGTACAAAAAACGCTACTTTCGAGAGATCGACATATCCCAGATTCAGGTGGCTAAGCAGACGGCCTGGAGTGGCAATGACCACATCGGCGCCTTGTACTAATCCTTTCTTCTGAATGTCAAAGTCACGGCCTTCGCCACCTCCATAGATGGCCACGCTCGATGCATCGACAAAGTAAGAAAAACCCTGCATCTGCTGGTCAATCTGCTGCGCCAGCTCGCGTGTAGGAGCCATGATCACACAGTTGATGGCGTCCTGAGGGAAGTTGTATCGGTTCAAGTGGCTCAGTATCGGTAAAAGATAAGCGGCTGTCTTGCCGGTTCCTGTCTGAGCAACTGCAATTACATCATCGCCATCCAATACCGGAGGAATGGCTTTTTCCTGCACCGGAGTACACTCTCCATAGTGCATGTATTCAAGGGCGTCTAATACGCTATCGTCGAGATCTAAATCTGTAAATTTCATTCAAATTCCTAAAAAATGCGCGCAAATATACTTATTTTACTTTGCATTTCCAAATGTAATGCATTAAATGATTGTAAATTAACTCGTTCGTTAGGAGAATCGATGTGGTATGAAACCTAGAGATTAAAAAACGGCTTTACTTTCCTGTGTAGAAATCGGTAATTCGACGGATGGCTCTATTGCATACCGGACAGAAATCGCGCACTTCGTTGATCTTCATTCGGCATTCCTGTGCAGGCCGGTAGCAGCCTTTTGTCTGGTAGCCGGCTCCCTCAAACACTCCTACCACCTGTGTGCAGGCGTTAAGCAGTTCCATCTTTTCCTGATCTCCTCGGCTTGTGCGGAAGTCTGGTACGTTAGGGTCAAGAGGGGTTGGAACAGGTTGTCCAGCTGGCATCAGATCCTGCCATTTGGAAGAAAAGTCATGGAGAGTCGTGATGTTCGGTTCCCAGGGTTCAGTACCTGCAGGATACCACTCGGTATCCATGTCATCGTATGCATATTCATCGGCCAAGCCGCCATAAGAGTGCCCAAACTCATGCACGAAGACTTCGCGGAAGGTCGGATGGTCACTTGAGGCAAACGTGACCTGGTTGTAGATGCCGCCACCGCCATATTTGTCCGTGTTGACCAGCACCATAATATGTTCGAAAGGAACGCCAGAAAGCAGGTCGTAGATGCGGTGCATATCCTGAGAGGTCAGATACCTGTCAGAATAGAAGGTATCGTAATGAGTGTGCGAGGGAGTATCCTTCCAATTCTTGTCATGAGGGATGGACGGACCGGAGTCTCGGCTTGGAGCTGCTACAGCCACAACATTAAACCGGTTTTTCATGCTGGTGAATGGCTCAAAGGCAAAGAGCGCTTCAACAGAACGCTGGCAGTCAGCGTAGAACTTATCCATCTGGTCTGCTGTATATCCTTCGGCCAGGATGGCCACGTCAATACAGTCGGCCAGATTTACATCCTGCTTATTCCCTGTAGGATCCTGTCCTTTCCATACATATTTATAAGGAATGCCTCTGTCGCCAATAGGTCGAATCAGAATGTCTGCAGGATCTACCGTATGCGTCAGGGCGCAGCAGACCTGATGATGCTTGTCGGTCAATGTAATATCGATATCTACCGGAGCCTTCGGATATGGGATGTTATAGCTGCACTCAAAAGCGCGGCTCACCTTCTTGGCTTCATCGTCATTGAGCCATTCCTGAAAGAGGGTTGAGAAGGTCCATACATAGATCACTTCCTGCGAGTCGTGATCGCGCACTGTGAGCTGTCCATTGCCTTCAAGAAACTTTTCCGCCAGTCTGTTCTGTCGGCCTGCCCATTTTTCCTGCTTATACAAATGCTCCAGATAGATGTGCTGCACGCTGTCATTGCCGGCAAAGATATAGTCCAGACGGAGCGTGTTGTCTTCAAAATACTGATTGAATGATTGTGCTTGTGAGTGCATGAACATTGTGCACTGTACTGCAAGCAGAAGTAATAGAGTAATACTTTTTTTCATCGGTCTATGATTTTTTGCAAAGATAGACTTATTCTTTTGGATTACCAAATATATGAGTCAAAAAGTATTACTCCTTATATATATTTAAACAAAACGAAAGAAATACTATATTTTTCGCGACTATTGATAGTACATATCAAAAAAAATAGTATCTTTGTGCCCGATTTGAAAATTAAAATACAATTATTCAATATTTATCGATGAAAAAGAATCTTGAAACCATCTGTATTCATGGCGGTTGGAAACCAGTGAAGGGCGAACCTCAGCAGTTGCCAATCTACCAGAGTACCACGTTTAAGTATGATACCAGCGACCAGATGGCTCGTTTGTTCGATTTGAAGGATGAGGGTTATTTCTACACTCGTCTGGCTAATCCTACCAACGATGCAGTGGCTAAGAAGATCAATGCTCTTGAGGGTGGTGTCGGTTGCGTACTGACCTCGTCTGGTCAGGCTGCCAACTTCTATGCAGTCTTCAATATCTGTCAGGCTGGTGATCATTTCATCACTACCAATGCCATCTATGGCGGCACTTTCAACCTCTTCGGAACAACGATGAAGAAGCTTGGCATTGAGTGTACTTTCGTAGATCAGGAATGGAGCGATGAGCAGATCGAGGCTTGTTTTAAGGAAAATACCAAGTGTTTCTTTGGTGAGACCATCTCAAATCCTGGCGGCAATGTGTTCGACATCGAGCGTTTTGCAAAGATCGCACATAAGCATGGTGTCCCACTGATCATTGACAATACGTTTGCCACTCCTATCAATTGCCGTCCATTTGAGTGGGGTTGCGATATCATTACACACTCTACCACCAAGTACATGGATGGCCATGCTACTCAGGTAGGAGGTGCGGTGGTAGATAGTGGTAATTTCGACTGGGAGAAGTATGCAGAGAAGTTCCCAGGTCTTTGTACACCAGATGAGAGCTACCATGGTCTGACTTACACCAAGGCTTTCGGTAAGGGAGCTTACACGACCAAACTCGTCAGCCAGCTGATGCGAGACCTCGGTAGCATTCCTTCTCCACAGAACTCATTCCTCCTCAATCTCGGTCTGGAGACCCTCGCTCTTCGTATGAAGCAGCATTGTGCTAATGCACAGGCAGTGGCTGAGTGGCTTGAGAAGAATCCAAAGGTAGGTTGGGTCAATTATGCAGGTCTTCCATCGAACAAGTACTATCCACTGGCTCAGAAATATATGCCAAATGGTACTTGTGGCGTGATTGCCTTCGGCCTCAAGGGTACCCGTGAGGATGCTATCCGTTTCATGGATAATCTTGATTTTATCAGCATCGTGACCCACGTGGCAGATGCTCGCACCTGCGTACTGCACCCTGCCAGCCACACGCATCGCCAGATGAGCGAGGAGCAGTTGCTTGAAGCCGGTGTAGCTCCTGACCTGGTGCGTCTTAGCGTCGGCATTGAGAATGTAGAGGATATCATTGCCGATTTGGAGCAGGCCATGTCTAAGATGTAAGAAGTGGCTTTCTGATTGCGCGAAGTCCTTTCATTAATCGTTGAAAGCGGTTTCCGATTTCGGAAACCGCTTTCAGTGTATGAGAAAAGGATGTCACGCTTTTTTCTGCTTCCTGTTCTTCCAATACATACGCATAGAGAAAAACAGACAGACTAATGAGATGAAGAGGAGGATGTATGAGATCTTAATGATGTGAGCTGCCCAGAATGAAGATGCTGCAATTTCGATACGGATATTGCGAGTCTGAGTCTGGTTGGCTGCTCCAACACCTTTGATCTCCAGGTCATAGATGCCAGGAGAAAGGTGAGAGAATTTTAAGCTCTGATCTTCTCCAATGATTGTCCATTCATCTTCAAATCCTTTTATTCGATAGAAGAACCGGTAATCTTTCTGGTGATAGATGTCGTTGGTCGCCAGTTTGATATCTATCGTATGAGACTCATCTCTGCCGCGTTTGATGACACCGTCATTCAGACCTTGGGCATCAATGAATATTTCAAAGTTGCGTGTGTTAGCTCGGATATCGCTTCCTCTAAGGAGCACTGCACCATCATTTCCGCCAAACAGGAGATAGCCATCACGTGAGGACGTGCTTGAGTTCTGGAGGAATTCGTTCATAGGCAGGCCATCGCTTGCCATAAAACTGCGTATTAAGCAACGATTTGCACAGTCGAAAGCAAACAAGCCATTTTCTTCGGTCGAGACGTAGAGGATTGAGTCTTTGTGCATGGTCAGTCCGCGCAACTCCAATGAAGGCAGACCGTCATCAAGGCCGAAGGATGAGATACTGTCTTTTTCAATATCATAGCATACCAATCCGGCACCTCCTGTGGCTACCCAGACTTCGTGCCCTTTACGTGAGCGGATATCGCAGATGAAGTTAGTGCCATCCCATCTTTCGCCGTCATTAAGATATCTCTTAATCTCACCGGTCTTAATGTCGATGAGCACAAAACCATCGGTGGTTGCAGTAATGATTGTCTTTTCGTTCAGCTGTGCAATGCTGTTGACCAGGGTGATAGGGTAGTGCGTCTTCTCGTAGGTATGGTCTGGCAAAGCGTGCATACGCGTGAGTTGGAAATTCAGACCGCCCAGCCATATATCGCCATTCCTGTCTTCAAAAATATCATAGACACAATCGTTGACAGGCTGATCGACTACCGAAGCAAAGAACTCCTTCTTCCCGGTATTCGGATCGAAATGGTAAGTTCCCGTATTGAAACCGCCACACCAGACTGTTCCGTCTTTGGCCGCACGTACTGTCAGGAATCCCGCTTCATGTTCAAGGTACATTTTCGGATTGGTACCATGTGGTCCGAAGCTTCCGATGGCGCGGGTGAAAGCAACCCAATAACGGCCGTCTGGTGCAATGTCGACGCCAAACGCATAATTGTCAGTAGATAACTTTGATCCTGTGCTGAGCGTGATCAGTGAACTGCCAGGTTGCAGGCAGGTGACGCCACTCATGTATCCTGCAATCCAGATATGCCTCTGGTCAATCAAAAGACTGCGGACTCCTGCTGAACGCAGCAGATAAGGAGCTTCATCAGGTGCTGCCAGAAGTCGTATGACGGTGTTCTCTCCTACATTATCTGTATGGAAGGCATAGACACCACCACCATCTACTGATATCAGCATCTCTCTGTCACTGAAGGGCTTAATGTCGGTTACTATCTTTCCTTGGGTCTTGCCAACCTGTACCACCTGTTTCGGACGTGATGGATCAAGTTTGAAAAGTCCGTTGCCGTTACAGCCAACCCACAGCTGGTTGTGCAGTTTGTCATAGTACATGGTTTTGACGTCATACTTTACCCATTGATTGAGCGAAGCACGCAGGTCTTTCAGATCAAGAACACCTGTGCCACGAGTGGCGCCGAAGAGGAGTTCTCCGTTGCGGAAGTTTGTGAATGTGTGTATGTCCTCGTCCGGACAGAGCCGCTTGGTAATCGTTTTGGTCGGTATATCATAACAGATGATTCCGTCTGTCACACCAATCACCAGCAGATCGCCTTGGCAGTAGAGGGCCTGTACACTTCCCCAGAGCTGGAAATCGGGAAGGAAAAGCATCTCAATGAATGCGTCCTGAATAGGGTCAAACCTGTAGATGTCGCTGCGCTCTGTAAATGCCCAGATATCACCTTGCTCATCACAGTAAATAGTAATGCTGAGACCCGAATGCATGGTGCGCTTCTGGCTTTTTCCTAACTTGTAATGGCGGTAGGAAATGCCATCATAACGATCAATGCCATTGCGTGTAGAAACCCAGATAAAGCCGTGGTTGTCTTTCAATAGGTTATAAGCTACCTGGCTGGATACTCCTGGAGGGGTAACCTGCACAAAAGGTTGGTCGAAGATAGAGAATGCTCCTTCCTGTGCATAGACGTTACACAAGAGGAAACTGATACTGCATAGAAGTGCCGTGTATAAGATTTTTCTAAGTTCTTGCATCTAAATCAATAATAATGATTAAATATTATCATCTAAGGGGAGCATAGAATGCATCTGGATAGTAGTCAATGTGAGGTATTCCCTTTTGAGGGAGTACAATGGCGAAAACATCGAAGCGAACGGAGTGCAGATCATGGTGCATTTTCATGTAATGGTCAGCTGATGCAACTAGTCGTCTGATTTTTGTTGGTGTAATGGCTTCTTCTGGCGCACCCCATCTTCCGCTGTCTCTGGTTTTGACCTCGACGAAGACTACTTCGTCTGATCTCGGATCAAATGCTATGATATCTGTTTCGAACGAGTGTTCTCGCCAACGGGTCTCTAAAACTTGCATCCCCAGCGTTTTGAGGTGCTCTGAAGCAAGTGATTCTCCTCTAAGCCCTAATTCGTAAGCCTGACTCATGGTGTCGATCCTAATGTTGGAAAACAAAAAGGAAAACCGGCATCTGGACGTGATGAAACTCCAGTAATATAGCTTTGGAGCTGCGGTCCGCCTCCGTAATCTGCTCCGATCCATCCCGGTGGTACCAGTGTTCGTGGCGTCGTTATGGCGTGCAGCGCGCCTTTGGCATACGCTTGACTCCGGTAAAATGTAATCGTTGAGTTTCCCGCTCTACATAAATCCGGTTTTCCCGTTGCAAAGATAATTTAAATTCTATTTAAAAACAAATTTAGGGCCAAAACTTTTTGTTTTCAGCCCTAAATTTTTTTTATGATATAGATTGCGCAACTGAATTTGCGCAAAAAGAAACGGCATTAAATGCCTTTGCCGTGGCAATTCTTGTATTTCAAGCCACTTCCACAAGGACATGGGTCGTTACGGCCTACGTGTGGAGCAGAGGCCAAAGGCTTGCGCTGTACCTGATTCTCACCGTTCATGCCGGCATGGATAGCCTGCATCTTGCTGAAGTCCTGACGCTTTTCTGGAGCTGCCTCTTTGAAGGCTTGTGGAGCTGAGGTTGCACGTGCAGCTGCTGCGGCTGCAGCCTGCTGTTGAGCGGCTTGTGCAGCCTGCGCTGCCTGAGCCGCAGCAATCTGCTCTGGTGTAGGTTCAGGGATGTAGAGCTGCGAACGCATCAGGGCGCTGACGGTCTTACTGTTCATCTTGTTTACCATGCGCTCGAAGATATGGTAAGACTCGAGCTTATAGATCAGGAGAGGATCCTTCTGCTCATACTGTGCATTCTGTGTGTTCTGCTTGAGGTCATCAAGGTCACGCAGATTGACACGCCATGCATCGTCAAGAATGTTGAGCATAACAGATTTCATGAAGGTCTTCATGATGCTCTTGCCATTGCTCTCTGCAGCTTCCTGCAGGTTGCAAGGAATCTGGTAGATACGTTTGCCATCGCTGAAAGGGATAATGATGTTGCGGATCGTGCCACCTTCGGTCTGTACCTTCTCCCAGATTTCCTGGATGCGTGGTGTTACAATCTCACAAAGCTTCTCGTTGTGGCGGTTGAAGCTCTCCATACCAGCAGCATAAAGCTTATCGGCCATCTCATCTGCCTTTAGCTTCTTAACGTCTCCCTCTGCAAATGGAGACTCAATGCCAAAGTTGCGGAAGGTCTCAAGCTGGAAGCTCTCGAAGTCGTTGCTGTCGGCCAACTCCTGTGCCAGAGTATTGGCTACACCGTATGCCATATTCATAAAGTCAATGCCGATACGCTCTCCCATCAGGGCGTGACGACGCTGGGTATAGACTACCTCGCGCTGCTTGTTGAGTACATCATCGTACTCGAGAAGGCGCTTACGGATGCCGAAGTTGTTCTCCTCGACTTTCTTCTGTGCGGTCTCGATACTCTTGTTAAGCCATGGATGCTCAATGACGTCATCTTCGGCCATGCCGAACATCTTGCTGTCCATGACCTTAGCGATACGGTCTGAACCGAAAATACGCATGAGGTTATCTTCAAGAGAAACGAAGAAGACAGAAGAACCGACGTCACCCTGACGACCAGAACGGCCACGGAGCTGGCGATCCACACGACGGCTCTCATGGCGCTCAGTACCGATGATGGCCAGGCCACCAGCAGCCTTCACCTCTGGAGAGAGTTTGATATCGGTACCACGGCCAGCCATGTTGGTGGCGATGGTTACGATCGATGACTGACCTGCCTGTGCAACGATGTCGGCCTCACGCTGGTGCAGTTTAGCATTGAGCACATTGTGCTTGATGCCGCGGAGCTGCAAAGCCTTAGAGAGGGTCTCTGAAATCTCGACCGAAGTAGTGCCGACGAGTACTGGACGACCAGCCTTGACATATTCCTCGACCTGTGCAATGACTGCCTTATACTTAGCACGCTTGGTCTTATAGACACGGTCGTTCAAGTCCTTACGAGCGATCGGACGGTTAGTAGGAATTGAAACCACGTCGAGCTTATAGATGTCCCAGAATTCACCGGCCTCGGTCTCTGCTGTACCGGTCATGCCTGAGAGCTTATGGTACATACGGAAGTAGTTCTGTAGGGTGATAGTAGCGAAGGTCTGTGTGGTTGCCTCGATCTTCACATGCTCCTTAGCCTCGACGGCCTGATGCAGACCATCGCTCCAGCGGCGACCCTCCATGATACGGCCGGTCTGCTCATCGACGATCTTGACTTTGCCGTCTTCAGAGATGACATAGTCAACATCCTTGTCGAACATGGTATATGCCTTAAGCAACTGGTTGACAGCGTGCACGCGCTCAGCCTTAGTGGTATATTCGGTCATGAGCTTGTCTTTCTTCTCAAGACGCTCCTCGTTGGTGAGACCTTCCATCTTCTCGATCTCGGCAATCTCTGAACCTACATCAGGAAGCACGAAGAACTTAGGGTCTTCAGAAGCACCTGTGAGTGCCTCAATGCCCTTGTCGGTCAGATCGACCTGCTTGTTCTTCTCCTCGATAGCAAAGAAGAGTGGTTCAAGTGCCACTGGCATCTCCTTCTGGTTGTCCTGAAGGAAGTAAGCTTCAGCGCGAAGCATTTCCTGCTTGACACCTGGCTCAGAGAGGAATTTGATGAGTGCAGAGTTCTTTGGCCAGGCGCGATATGCACGGTAAAGCTGGGTTGCGCCTTCGTCCTTGATCTTCTTGTCCTCATTGTTGACTTTCTTCTTAGCTTCGTTGAGCAGCTGGTTAGCGAGCGTCTTCTGCTGACGTACTACGTTCTCCACGCGGTCACGGAACTCCTGGTAAAGCTCTTCGTCGCTATATTCGGTAGTACGTGGCACAGGGCCACTGATAATAAGAGGAGTACGAGCATCATCAATCAATACAGAGTCCACCTCATCGACGATAGCGTAGTTGTGCTCACGCTGTACGAGGTCCTCAGGATGAGTGGCCATGTTGTCACGCAGATAGTCAAAGCCGAACTCATTGTTGGTACCAAAGGTGATGTCACAGTTGTATGCCTTACGACGATCATCGCTGTTTGGCTGATATCGATCAATACAGTCAACGGTCAGACCGTGGAACATATAGAGAGGTCCCATCCAGTCGCAGTCACGCTTAGCAAGATAATCGTTGACGGTTACGACGTGAACACCATTGTGTGTCAGTGCGTTGAGGAAGACAGGGAGGGTAGCCACAAGGGTCTTACCTTCACCTGTAGCCATCTCGGCAATTTTGCCCTGATGGAGAACAGTACCACCGAAGAGCTGGACATCGTAGTGCACCATATCCCATTTAATCTCATTGCCACCGGCATTCCAGGTGGTCTTATAGAGTGCTTTGTCGCCCTCAATGGTTACAAAGTCGCGGGTGGCAGCCAGGTCACGGTCCATCTGAGTGGCGGTAACCTCTACTACTTCGTTGTTGGCAAAACGATAGCCGGTATTCTTGACAATGGCATAAACCTCAGGAAGGTATGCTGTAAGTTTCTCCTCAAAGGTATCCAGAATCTTCTTCTTGAGTTCATCAACCTCGGCCCATACTTTCTCGCGCTTCTCTACTTCGAGGTCTTCGACCGTTGACTTTAATTCCTCAATCTTGTTACGGTCAGCCTGCACAGCATCTTGCAGGTCCTGCATGATGGCTTGTGTGCGGGCGCGCAACTCATCGTTGGTAAGTTTTTCTACGGCAGGATAAGCGGCCTTGACCTTCTCAACCCATGGCTGGATGAGCTTCATGTCTCGGCTGGACTTGTCTCCGAAGAATTTTTTTAATAAATCGTTAAATCCCATATATTTTTTGTTTTATTATTTTTGTTTTGTCTGATTATCTGATTGGCAACGTGCGACATGCACTTGGAGCTCTGATCCGGATAGCCTTGGCTACTGTCGGTGCAATGGCTGTAGCGTCGACAGGGGTTGTAATACGCTCAGAGGTAAATAATGCAGGCGCAAACAGAATGGCTGGCCCTGGATAGATATCATGTCGGGCCTGCGACTGTGGCTGGCTGCGATCGCTTAAACGGAGTTTCCAACCAGGTTGCAGGATGAGCACGAGGTCTCCACCAGTACGCTTGTCGTATCCGTTGCGGATGCGCGAGATACGCTGGCTATAATCCTGATGCAGGAGTTGTTGCTGTGTATAGACTTCCTCTATACCGCTGAAAAGCGAGACCAGTTCTGCAGATTTGCGTGCCACATCATCAAGCTGCAGTCCTCGCTGCTCTATGGTCTTGTGATTGAGGAAAATTTGTCCGTCATTGAACCCATCGACCCATTGGCCCTGACCATAAAGAGAAATCAGGTGAGAATTCAGCAGTGCTGTGCAACGGTTGGCGTTGAACTCGCCGGGATTGAGCCCTGGGACATCATTCGCGTTCGCGTTTGTCTCGCCTGTGCCTACAAGGTAGATAAACGTGTTTTTCAGTCCTATGGTTCTGTCAATATATTGCAGCAACCCTTCGAGAGTGCGATCTAACTGAAGATAAATGTCCTGAAGTTCTACGGGATATGTCTCAAGTTTCTCATGCTGGTAAGTGCCAGCATAGAAAGTAAGCTGAAGCATATCGGTAGAACCAGCAAGGCCCATGCGGGAGTTCTGAATGTATTGTTGAGCCATCTGCGAGATGGCGTCATTGATTACAGGAGAGGTCTTCGCCCAAGCGTAATTGACATAGCCCCTCTCGGTAAACTTATGACTGAAAGCCGGAGAAATGGTCTGGTAAGGAGCAATGATATCTGCGCCGAGACTATTTGCCGGAGCATTCCAGATAAAAGTGTTGAGATTGCAGAACAGTACCTCTTTCGGCATGAGATTCTGCCGGTTAGCGCTGACGGGAAACTCGTGATAATAGGAGGTAGAGGCCCAGTGCCCAGTCTTCTCGTCAAACCATACCGCACTGTTTGCTGCATGACCGGCACCGATGAGTGCTTGCTCCGGATCAGGAGCGATGCTGAAGACCTTGCTGCGAAGCTGTGAAGCCTGCTTGAGTTCATCGCCAAGTGTGCTGCTTAAGAGGGCGCGTGGAGACCAGTTGCCAGCGGTCTCAGTGCCCATATAGTCGCGATCCTGGAAGACAGAATGTCGTTGTAGTGTCTTAGGATCGAAGACCAGCTGAGAAGGAATGCCATGCTGGTAAGGATAGCAACCAGTAGCCAATGTAGCCATAGCCGCTGTAGCATCCGGATTATCGAGCTCAAAGGAGACTTGGTCATAAACCACACCCTCCTGCATCAGCCGGCGGAATCCGCCTTGGGTAAATCTGTTCTGCAGAGCATAGAGATAATCACTTCGCAGCTGGTCGATGGTGATGCCAATGATGAGGCGAGGCGCTACGAAATTCTTTGCTTCTGCACGGTTGTCTGGTGGCGTAGCATTGGCTGGCAATGCACAGAGCATTGTCAGCAACACCAGTGATGTGGTGAGGGTAGCTATGTCGTGACGATGATTCATGTTTTGATTGAAGAGGTGCAGATGCTATAACAGCGAAGCAATAGGGTAGCTAAAAGGAGGAGGAAAGGAGCAGGACAGTATTGCCCGTTGATCCAGTCCAGAATGATATATACGATAGCGAGTGCAAAAGTGATGCCAAAATAGATCTGACAGATTTTTTTATGGGATTTTACCCAGAGCAGTATTGCCATAATGACATGTGTAGGTAAAAGCCAGAAGCAGTTGAGGTTATGATCAACTGCCGGATGCTCTGACAGAAAGTTCAGAAACCAGACGATAATACCCGTAACACCCAGGAGTAGGAAAAACAGGGTGTCAAACGTATTTGCAGTGGTCTGAATGACTTTGCGATTGACCTTGGAATTGTCTTTGAGGGCAAGGAACTGCCTCCAGCTGATGAACATAGCAAACAGCAGAACCAGCGCAAAGACCGTTGTCGGTGTTATCTTATCAGGTGCAGCAATCTTGGCTTCAATCTCTGGCCGCATGGTCAGAAGAGTGTCCTGTTTGATGACCAGGGGCTGGTACCATGTCTGTGTGCCAAGTTTAGCGGGGATCTCGGCATGGCTGACAGCTTCTGAAAGATAGTCAGGAAGGAAAAGCTGTTCCTTGTAAACCGTGGGAATGTCAGCACGTCCGGCTACAGCAAGTGCAATGCCGAAATCTAACCAGTTGCCGGTTCCTGTGCATCCTTGTACCATCTGGCGCAGGGTGATGGCATTCGTCCAGGTTGAATCGTACTTGACGCTGTTGTCTGTTACGACTTGAAGCAGGCAATAAGGACGCGTCGAACAGTTGTCGAAGAAATAGCTGTAACGATAAGTGCGGTTCTCGGGACGGTAGTTGATGAGCAAACGCTGAATCATCTCCTGCGACTGCACAGAATCCAATCGGAGCGACTGCTGGATCATCCCTAATCCACGACGGCGATATTCATTGACGAAGTCGCTGGTATAGACCGCTCCAAGTTGATAATCGGTTTCGCCTTTGACAAACCGATAGACGAAATGGGGTGTGTTGAAAGAAAAAACACCATAATGGAACGTGATGTCCAGATCTTTCTCCTTCAGGTCTTCTATCCGGATGCCAGTGTGGCCGAAATGCTCGTAAACATCTGGCCCTTGGCTACATGTGAGCAGGCTGATGCGCACGGAGTCACTAAACGCGAGCTGCGCACGCGCGGGCGAAAAAATTAGTAGCGCGAAGAGCGCTATCAACCAGAAAATATTTTTACTTAAATATTGCTTCATAGACCACACAATGACACATCCACGTGCAGGGGCGCATGGATGCATCAATGGATTCTGTTTTAATAAGCGAAAAGATCAGGCCTTTGCCTTCTCCATTGACTGCTTGCGGAACTCCTTGAGGAGACCAATGATTTCGAGCGCTTCTTTGCGAGCACGAAGACCTGCAGCCTTATTACCCTTTACTGCCTGTGCGGTTGCGTCAGCATTGAAAGCTGCTGAAATTTCGTTGATTTTCTTAACCAATTCTTCCATAAATGTAATATTTTAGGTTCATGAATATCATGCCATTGGTACACCTAAAGTACTTTCGACGTTGCAAATGTAAAAATAATAATCCGGATATCCACATTAAATAACCAAAAAAAATAATTAATTTGTGTTTTTTTTAACGAATTAGGATTTTTTTATACTTTTTAAGGTAAAAACGGAACATTTTTGCAAAAAAAAGCCTACCTTTGCAGCAGAATTATAGCATCGCGAGAACTCAAATGCTTAATTGCCAAAGATATCGAGGATGACAAAGCAATATTTCCCTCCTATGCATTACGCATTGATTGCGGCAGGAGAGGGGTCAAGGCTCAAAGAAGAGGGAATAGCAGCCCCTAAGCCTCTGGTCAGCATTCAGGGAATGCCCATGATAGAGCGCCTGATTGGTATCTTTATGCGAAATGGTGCCAGAAATATCTCAGTGATATGTAATGAGCAGATGTCTGAGGTGCAGGAATTCTTGAGAAACCTGAGTCAAAGCGATCTTTTGAATGCTACGGATGAGACGGGAGTTCCTTATCGATGTAGTTTGAATGTCATCGTCAGAACCACTGCCAGTTCGATGCACAGTCTGGCGGCTTTGGAGGAAGTCATCCCCGAAGGTCGGTTCTGTCTGACGACAGTCGATACTATCTTCCAGGAATCAGAATTTTCCGCTTTTGTCAGATCGTTCGCTTCATTAGATGAAACTGAAGGAGATGGTTTGTTTGCCGTAACGTCTTTTGTCGATGACGAGAAGCCACTTTGGGTGGGTATAAGTCCCCAAAAATCTTCGTGCGCGCATGGCGCTCATTCGGAAGAACTTGTTGTGACAGGTTTTTTTGACAGCATTGACCAGATGGATGCCGCCGAAAATGGGATGGTTAGCGGTGGTATTTATTGCCTTGATACAAGAACGGCATTCCCCGTTTTGAGAGATTGTTTGTCTAAGGGACAGAGTAGACTGCGTAATTATCAGCGTGCGTTGATAGCCGCAGGATTGAAACTGAGGGCTTATGTCTTTCCGAAGATTATGGATATAGATCATGTTTCGGATATTGAAAAGGCTGAGGCCTGGTTGGGAAGTGCTGGAGGCAGATTGTTGGCTATATCACGTGATCGTATCTACTCTCCTAACTGTGAGGCTAAAGATGCTGCTGTCTGGCAAGAGACTATGGCACAGTTGATGCGTTACGGATGGGAACTGGACGTGATTGACGAATCTGCGTGGCAAGCCATGCGACTGGAAGGTATTTCTGATAAGTATCAGGGTATTTTCCACATGGCAAGGCATAGTGAAAGTCTGGCGTTGATGCAAGGAGTTCAGATGCCGGTCTTTAATAAGGCTGGCGCGGTACAGTTGGTGGCAAAGAGCCGAACCAAAACGATGGAGAG
>DCIF01000028.1:0-16983 GCA_002315795.1 Bacteroidales bacterium UBA1733 | reverse complement strand
AGTGCGAGAGGATGGCAGTAAGCCAGCAGATGTCTATTTTGCTGAAAACAATGCTGAATTAGAGACTTATTTACATTGCTTGGAGACAGAAGATGTAATAGATATTCTTATTTGCAAACATGTCAATGGAGAATTGATTAAATGCTATGTAGTCTTGGACCGATATGCACGGCTTCGATTATTCAGATGGTTCAGACCTAAAGCGTCAGGATATAGTAAGTTTGGAGAAGCAGAGCAACACAACTTGTCTTTAGCAGATTTTTCTGTTGATGAAACAGCACTGGTTACATTGTCTCAGTCTATCGGTAAAGCAACGGGACTACAGTTCTTCGGTTTTGACGCCATTGTCAGCAAGGAGGATGGCCTGGTGAGAGTCATAGACGTTAATGACTGGCCCAGTTACAGCATGTGCCAGCAAGAGGCTGCTGAGGCCATTGCTTCAACGGTAACAGAGGAGTGCAAAAGAACAAATTGAAAGAAACAACAGAAGTGACAGCAGAAGAAAAGTCGCAATATCAGGCGTCGTTAAAGCACCCGGATGTTGAAGAACCCATAGACTTGTGGTTCTATCGTCCGATGGGTTTCCGCTTGGCTCTGATGGCTAAGCGTATGCATTTGACACCCAATCAAATTACGATTCTCAGCATCTTTCTGGGAGCAGGCTGTGGTTTTCTTTGCTATCCTCAGTCATGGTGGCTGAATCTTTTGGGAATCTTCCTGCTGGTTCTGGCAGACATCTGCGATAGTGCAGACGGTCAGTTGGCCAGGCTGACGAAACAGTATAGCGCGTTGGGAAGAATTCTCGATGGTGCGGCAGGCGATGTTTGGTTCATCGTGATCTATTTCGCTATATTCTTCAGACTTTTTCCGGAATGGGGGCTTTGGGGATTCGTTCTGGGAGCTTTAGCCGGATTGAGTCACCGACAGCAAGCTGCATTGGCCGACTATTATCGTCAGATTCATCTGCTGATGGCTAAAGTCTCTTCTGGCTCGAATGAGACCCTGAGTGAGTTTACAACGTATGCTTCGGAACGACAGAAATTACAGGGAATGTCTTTTCGTAGCCAACCTATAGAGACGATCTTTCAATGGTTTTATGTCAGTTATACCCGGTTCCAGGAGAGTCATACCCCCTGCTGGCAGCAATTGAGAAGACGACTTGAGAGTAATAATCTCTTGCAGCCTGCATTGGCTGAGCATTTCCGACTTCAATCTCGTCCGCTGATGCCAATCGCCAATGCGTTGACTTTTAATTGCCGTGCCATCACGCTGTTTGTATCGCTGATGCTGGGTCTTCCATGGCTATATTGGGTGGCAGAGATCACAGTCTTCAATGGCTTGTATTTTTATATGAACCGGCAGCATGAAAAGATCTGTAGTGAAACCCTGGATTAAGGTGCTGCTTTTTGTCTCTTGTCTGGCAATCCTGGCGTGGATGGTCATTGAGGCAGGACCAGTAAAGCTTTGGCAGACTTTGACAGCGATGCCGTGGACGATAGCAGCATGCGTCGCCGTTTGGGGAGTAGGATATGTGCTCAATGCACTATCGTTCTGTGTTATACTGAATGAGTCAGATAGCAAGTTAAAACAGAGAAAGAGGCAATTCTGGGAGGTCTTCAGGTTGACGGTAACTGGTTATGCCATCAACTATATTACTCCTTTTGGTTTGCTTGGAGGTGAACCTTATAGAGTGTTGGCGTTGCGACCTCAGTTAGGTACTGCGAAAGCGACACAAAGCGTTTTGCTTTACTCTATGATGCATGTTGCTTCTCATTTCTGTCTTTGGATATTGTCTATCCTATGGGCATTAATGACACTACAGGAGGTTTCTGCTGACCATTGGATGGGAATAACTGTCACGACCGTCGGCATTCTATCTATACTGGCTATATTCTGGTATGGATATAAACACGGAATTATGTTCCGTTTTATGCAGCGCTGGGTAGATTGGCCTTTGCTTAACCCCAGTCTGCTGTCTTCTGGCTCTTTCGTCAAAGCGTTGATGTACGAGCTTCTGAGCCGCCTGTTCAATGTGATTGAATACTGGCTCATTATGCAGGCTTTAGGTTTCTATGCCTTCGGTTATGGAGACGCCCTGCTTGTTGTGGCATTCAGTTCGCTGTTTGCCAATCTGCTGTTCTTTTCGCCTCTACAGATGGGAACGCGTGAAGGCGGTATTATGCTGGCCCTGCAGTATCTGGTGCCAAGCCTCACTGCAGAAACAGGTGCAGGAGCATCGCTGCTGGCAGTAGCTGTAGCATTAAGTTTTGCTACACGTATTCGCGAATTTCTCTGGATTGGCCTCGGCCTTCTGATGATGAGAATAAGCGGATTTTCGGACAATGATAATAAGTAAAAAAGATAGAATGAAAGGATTAATTTTGGATTATGGTGCTACCATTGACAGTAATGGAAAGCATTGGTCAGAAGTGCTCTGGGAAGGCTATTGCCAGGTCTCATTGCCTATTACGAAAGACCAGTTCCGTGAAGCGTATATCTATGCCGAACGCTATGTGTCTTTCAATCCAGTTGTCCAGCCTTCGTATAATTTCTTTGAACTGATGCAGACCCGTGTGGGTATCCAGTTAGATTATCTGGTACAGCAGGAGCAGCTCAATGGAGACATCCTGCAGACGACTCTGCGCATGATGAGCGAAGGCGAGATGCCAATTGTCGATAATGTTCATGACCTGACACAACATTTTGTTGATATCATTGCCGGTTACTGTTACGATTATGCACGTCGTTGCACACTTGATGCGATCCCCTATATCGAGAAGCTTTCTGAGATCTATGATCTGGCTTTAGTGAGCAACTTCTACGGCAATCTGTCGGCAGTGCTACAGGATTTTGGACTAGGACGCTGCTTCCGCATTGTGATTGATTCTGCCGAAGTAGGTGTCCGTAAGCCTGATCCGCAGATCTTCCAGCTGGCCATTGATAAGCTAAAGCTTAAGCCAGAGGATATCACGGTGATTGGTGATAGCTATCGGAAGGATATTCTTCCGGCCCTCGAACTTGGCTGTAAGGCAATCTGGATCAAAGGAACTTCTTGGAACAAGGCCGATGAGGAGATTACTTACGAACCATATGCAACCAGTATTATGCAGCTTTTTGATATGCTGCAGAATACCTAATAGTAGGTATTTTATACATTTCAGAGGTTTTTGCCACTAAGTTGCATGGAAAAAATGCTTATCTTTGCATCGCAAAAATCACGAATTATATGACTTTAAGAGAACTTAAAATAGGAAAGAGCGCCATTGTCACCTCTGTAGGGGGCGATGGCGCTCTGCGTCAGCATTTCCTGGACATGGGATTGATTCCCGGCATCAAGGTGACGCTGATGAAATATGCTCCTATGGGAGATCCTATGCAGCTCAAGCTCCATGGCTATCTGCTGACACTCCGTTTGGATGATGCTGCCAAGATCGGGATTTCGCTCGATGTGCCAGATGTGCCGCCACAACCCGTTGTTCATGATCGTGTAGAACATCCGGGTTTAGGTGAAGGTGGCCGATTCCATGAAGAGGAGCAGAGACAACTGCGACAGAAGAATGGGAAATCCCGTTTCTGTAATCATACAGAAGAGGAACTGACCAAGGATAAAGATTCTTTTACGACCTCGTCTTCGCGTAAACTCACATTTGCCCTCGTTGGTAATCAGAACTGTGGAAAGACCACGCTGTTTAATCAACTGACTGGCAGCAATCAGCATGTGGGTAATTTCCCAGGTGTTACCGTCGATCGAAAATCAGGTGCTATTCGAGGATACCCGAATACCGAGGTGACTGATTTGCCGGGAATCTATAGTCTATCTCCTTATTCGGCTGAAGAAATTGTCTCCCGCCAGTTTATCCTTGAGGAAAAACCTTCGGCCATTATCAATATTCTGGATGCCACGAATATCGAGCGCAACTTCTACCTGACCATGCAGCTGATGGAGTTGGGAGTGCCTATGGTGTTGGCACTGAATATGATGGATGAGGTGAAGAGTAACTCTGGTGCTATCCTTATCAACGCGATGGAGCAGGCGCTTGGTGTGCCTGTCGTTCCTATTTCTGCGGCAAAGAATGAGGGCGTCAACGAGTTGATACAGCATGCAATTCATATCGCACGTTATCATGAGGTGCCACAGCGACAGGATTTCTGCGATGTGCATGAACACGGAGGAGCCATGCATCGCTGCATGCATGCTGTGATGCACTTGATAGAAGATCATGCTGAGGCTGCTGACCTTCCGATACGCTTTGCAGCCAGTAAGGTCATCGAAGGTGATCATCTTGTGATTGATTCGCTCAAGCTGGCCGAAAATGAGACGCAGCTGGTAGGTCATATTCTTCGTCAGTTGGAGACCGAGCGAGGATTAGACCCCGCTGCTGCCGTAGCAGATATGCGTTACGACTTTATTCTGCAGCTTTGTCGCAGGTGTGTTGTGAAGCCTCGTCGCAGCCGTGAACAGCGAAGATCAGAAATCTATGACCGTGTCTTGACGGGCCGCATTACGGCGCTACCTGCGTTTTTGCTTATTATGGGCCTTGTCTTTTGGCTTACGTTCAATGTTATCGGTGATGCGCTCCAAGGCTGGTTAGAAGGAATGATTGAATATGGCACTTCCGCGCTTGATGGCACGCTGGCATCTCTGCAGGTCAATGAGGTGGTTCACTCGTTAGTGATCGATGGTGTCTGTGCAGGTGTCGGTTCTGTGGTTAGTTTTCTGCCCATTATTATCACACTCTTTTTCTTCCTCTCTTTGTTGGAAGATTCCGGATATATGGCCAGAATTGCTTTCGTGATGGATAAGCTGCTTCGTCGTATTGGCTTGTCTGGCCGAAGCATCGTGCCCATGCTGATAGGTTTCGGATGCTCTGTCCCTGCTGTGATGTCAACGAGAACATTGCCTTCAGAACGAGATCGTAGACTTACGATCATGCTGACTCCGTTTATGTCTTGTACGGCGAAACTGCCAATCTATTCATTCTTCTGCGCGGCTTTCTTCCCGCATCAAGGAGGTTGGGTCATGTTCTCCTTATATATAATAGGTATACTGACGGGCATATTGCTGGCCCTGCTGTTTAAGAATTCACTTTTCAGAGGAGAAGCCGTTCCTTTTGTGATGGAGTTGCCTTGTTACCGCTTGCCGGGAGTTCGTAATGTGCTGATGCTTCTTTGGGACAAAGCTCGGGATTTCCTGCAGCGTGCATTCTCTGTGATTTTCATTGCTTCGATAGTTATTTGGTTCCTGCAGCATTTTGATTTTCGATTTACAATGGTCGATGATGCCTCTGAATCCATTCTGGCAAGCGTCTCTGGTCTTATGTCTCCATTGTTCCGTCCTCTTGGCTTTGGCGAATGGCAGTGGGTCACTGCGCTGGTGAGCGGCTTTATGGCGAAAGAAAGCGTGGTGAGCACCTTGGTGGTGCTTATTCCTGATGAGGCAACCCTTTTTTCTTTACTCGATCCTGTAACCTGTTATGTGCTGCTGGTTTTCTGTCTGCTTTACACACCTTGCGTGGCTGCTATTGCTTCTATTCGACGTGAGCTTGGTCGTAAGTGGGCGCGTATCATTGTAATATCACAATGTGTCATCGCTTGGGTATGTGCTTATATCGTTAAGCTGCTGCTCGGATTTCTTATATAATGTAATTCTGACAATAAATACTAATTGCATTGAATACAATAAGTGTTATGAACTTCGCAACAATTATTATTATATCTGTTCTGGCTGTTTGTGTATGGAGGGCTTTGTCTTCTATGCGAAAAAACAAGGGGTGCTCCTGCGAAGGTTGTACGCACCAGTGTAGTAAACGAGCTAAGTAATTAGCTGAAAAACAACAAAGGTCGTCATCACGACGGCCTTTGTTCACATTACCTTAAATCTAATACCATGAAAAACACGATGCAAAGATAGCGGTTTCCTGCTAAACTTGCAAATCGCTTTTTGATTTCATCTGTATTTTTACAACAAAACGCCCCAAATTGGAACGTTTTGTTATTTATAGTTTTCAAATATAACAATTAATATTTGTCAATTTTATACAATAAGCCTATTCTATGGCCTTGCATTTGTCTGCCAGCCAACAGCGAATGTCTGGCGAGAGATAGCTGTTTATTTCTGTGTAAACTCTCTGGTTGTACTGGTTAATCCAGTCTTTTTCTTCCTGGTTAAGAATGGCTAGATCCAGGCAGGAAGTGTCAAGATAACAGAGTGTCAGCGTTTCAAAACAAAGGAAGTCTCCATGCTCGCTCCGGTCACAGGGTGTGGCTTCTGGTGCATCTGTTTCGGGAATTAGAGGACGGATCAGGATCATGTTCTCATGGCGAATACCATACTTTCCTCCTAAATAGATAGCGGGTTCATTGCTCATCACCATGCCGGCCAGCAGTACTTGAGGATTGTGCTCCATGCGAATACTCTGTGGGCCTTCATGACAACCTAGGAAATGTCCTACACCATGGCCTGTGCCATGGCGGTAGGTTTTGGCATCTCGCCAAAGATCCAGACGTGCAAAAGCATCTACCTGATCGCCTCTGGTGCCTACAGGAAAAGCGGCAGTAGCCAGTCGGATATGTCCTTTAAGTACCAAGGTATAGTCACGTTTCATGGCGGCTGAAACATTTCCAATGCCGATGGTACGTGTCATGTCTGTAGTACCGTCCAGGAACTGACAGCCAGCGTCTATCAGAAGCAAACCATCGCCTGTGATCGAGGTATCGTGCTCATCGCTTGGTTCATAGTGAGGCATGGATGCATGTCCGTTCCATCCAACTATAGCTGGGAAAGACTCTCCGCGATACTGTGGTTGCAGACTATGATAATAAGCTAACTTTCTGACACAATCCATCTCTGTGACTGTAGCACCGCTTTGGAGTTCCTGCTCCAGCCAGTAATAAAACTGTGTCAGCGCAATGCCATCTTTTAGCATGGCAGATCTGAAACCTGCAATTTCTGTTTCGTTCTTGATGGCTTTCATCAACTGGATTGGATTCGGACAAGGTTCCAATCCTGACTGAGCCACAGCGCAGCTACCTTCTTCGTAAGGCTTGATCATAATATTCAGCCCTTTCAGATAGTTCTCGACTTCTGCTGAAATCTTACTCCTATTTATATATAGACAGCCGCCGTCGGCGGTGATCAGCAGATAAGCTACAAAAGCTGGGGTACAAAGCACGTCAGAACCGCGTAAATTCAGTACCCAGACGATCTCATCTAAGGCCGAAATAAACAGACAGGAGTCTTTTGTCATGCGGCACTGTTCTCGAACGCGCTTCAGTCGATCTGATGTTAACTCTCCAGACCATTCCTCAGGATATATTTCCACTGGATTCATAGGTAATGAAGGCCTGTCTTTCCAAAGCGCTGTTATCAAGTCAAGATCTTGGGAAACGTAATCGATAGCCTCTCCGAAAATGACACGTTTGTCTCCGCTGATAACAGCAGAAATGTGAGTCGAGCAATAATGGTCAAGCCACTCTTGGATCGACGGAACTCCTGGTACTTTCAGCTTCATGAGCGACACGCTGCTACCTTCCAGCTGTGCAGCGCCGCTGATAAAGAACCGGGAATCTGTCCAGAGTAATGCTTCTTCCTGGGTGATGATCAGCGTTGCAACTTCTCCTTTGAAACCGCAGATCCATCGGATAATCTGCCAATGATCTGGCAGGTATTCTGTCTGGTGAGGATCTGAGTTCTCGATGATATATACGTCTGTATTCTTTTCTTTCATCGCCTTGCGAAGAAGTGCTAGCTTGTCTGTCGCCTGATTCATAAGTATGTTGATTTAATGTTTGTTGCGTGTATAAATGCACTGCAAATGTAGCAAAAATTATCAATAAAAACAATAATTAACCTAATAATCCACCTTTTTTACAAAATATTTGGTTAAAGATAAAGAAATTTATATCTTTGCAACGCTTATCAAAGTGGTAAGCGCCCGATGCGTCCAAGGCCATAAGAAATGGAGATGTAAAAAAGGGGGCCGGACAATTCGGATCATTAAAAACCCCGTACATTATGATTATTGTACCAGTTAAGGAAGGCGAGAACATTGAAAAGTGCCTGAAGAAGTTCAAGCGTAAGTTTGAGAAGACCGGTGTCGTTAAGGAACTCCGTCGTCGTCAGCAGTTCGATGCTCCATCACAGGTTAAGCGTGTGAAGATGGAACGTGCCATCTATGTTCAGCACCTTCAGGAGTCTGCCGCTGAGTAATTAGTGGTTGACTTTGGGTGGTAACACCCGAACAAAAAAAGACCTTTGGGATTGGAGGCTCATCAGAGCATCTGATCCCTTTCTTTTACAAAAAACACATATCAGATCAGAATGGAAAACATACAACAGGCGGCTGCAACGTCAAAAGCTTTACTTCCTCAAGCAGAAAAAGGGAGAAGGATTGCCAGTTTGAAAGAATTATTCCGTATGTCGGCCCTTAACTGGCATTTGTACCTTTTGTTTATCTGTCTGGCATTAGCTGCCGCTACCTTATATCTGCGTGTCACCCTTCCTGTTTATGAGCGAATCTCAGATATTGAAATCAAAAGCTCGCAGGAAACTCTTGAAGAGGAATCTTCTTTCCTTGACTTTGTGACCCATGGTTCACAGTCGGGAATGTCTAACGAACTTTATATCCTGCGCTCTCTGAAATTGGCCAGAGAAGTGGCTCAGAATCTTCATCTTGATGTCCAGTATTTTCATACAGGTTTCCTGAGTAAGGAGTATCTTTATGATACCCGTCCATTCCACGTCCATTTCCTTGACGAGTATCGCCAGGATATACGTCTGCGTATTCGTCCGACATCTGCCCAGACGTTCTTGATACTTTCTATCGAACAGGAGGGTTCAGTTCGTGAACTCCCAAGTGACGTTCCTCCGTATTTCTTCGGTTCTCCGCTGAAACTTCCCGGTACGGATGTCGAGGTAGAATTGACGGTCGATGATAAGAATTATGAGTCTTTGATGTCTTCCTTGGATCAGGATGTTATTGTGGAACGCACATCCATGGAAAACGCCGCTTTGCGTTGCCATAAGATGCTGTCTATTGAGAAACAGACCAATTCTGTTGCTCGCATTACCTGTCAGGCAGGTTCTGTAAGCGAAGCGGACGACATCCTCAGTGCGGTTACTTCTATCTATAACTCACTTTCGATGCAAGAGAAGTTGGCCGTTATTGAGGGTTCTGCCAAATTTACCGAGGAGCGAATCGGCGAGGCTATAGGTAATGATTCTATTCTGCTGTCAGGCCAGAAATACGAATTGAGCGAAAACCATAAGAAGGAATATGTCCAGTATCTTTTGCGAAAAAGAGAAGAGCTTTTGCTTCAGCAATCTATAATCGGTACAGATGTCCGTGTCGTAGAAGATCCCATGGGATCTGTCTCTAAAATTTCTCCAGATCCTAAGCTTGTTTATCTCTGCTTCCTGGCAGGAGGCATTCTCCTGCCCTTTCTCCTGATGCTTTTTTCTGCGATGCTTGTTACGACAATCCGTGGTCGAAAGGATGTTGAGGAGTCTCTGAGCATTCCGTTTGTCGGTGAGCTTCCAAAGAATGAGATTTATGCATTGCCTTCAAAGTGGCGTGAACGCTGGAATAAGCTGACCTTCCGCTATCGCGAGAATGAGACAGAGGAAATACAGAAAGTCCTCGATCTGCCTGATGTGGATACCCGACTGCTCGATGCTTTCCACGTCCTGCTCTCAAACATGTCGTATATGAATACTGCTGGTGGCCAGTCTTCCTTGCCTCAGGTGATGCTATTCGCTTCCTTGACTCCTAAGTCAGGAAAGTGCTTCTTGTCGGTCAACCTGACTTCGATTCTGGCAGAGGAGAAAGATACACGCTGCATCTGGATTGATATGGATATCAACTTTAGCCATCGTTATTTCAATCTGTTGCGTGAGGAAGATCGCCATTTGGATATGCCTGGCCTAACTTCTTATCTCTCGGGTAAGTCTGAATTGCAGGATTGCATTTTCCGTAGTGTCGACAATGAAGCGATGGATGTCATGCTGGCAGGTCCGGTTCCTCCTAACCCCACTCAGCTGCTTATGAGCGACCGATTGGAGGCTATGATGGAGGTGCTGCGTCAGACCTATAAATATATCATCATTAATACAGGCGCTTCTTCTGCACTTAACGAAGCTGCTATCTGTAGTCGCTTTGCTGATTTGACAGCTTTCGTGGTTCGTGTAGATCGTACACGGTACACGCAGCTTGATGAGATTGAGCGCGTCTGCCAGTCACAGCGCTTCAAGAATGCATGTTGCGTTCTTACAGGCTCAGAGAATACGCGTCGTCGTCTTATAAATGCTTATAAGACAGGCGAAGGCTATGACTATGCTTGATTTTTTTTGATTTCTGAATCATATTAAAATATAAAATGGGTGCCAAAAACACCCATTTTTTACAAAAATATGTAAACCAACGTTTTCAAACCGTTAAAAAATGTTCAATATTTAGTACGAAAGGCAAGAATAACACAAATTAACGATTGTTTTAAGAAAAAATCATTAACTTTGCACCCAGAAATTAGTGTTTAGAGCAAAAAAGTTAATGAAAGAAGTATCTATTAACCCCGACTTTTTATTTGAGGTAAGTTGGGAGGTGTGTAATAAGGTAGGTGGCATTTATGCCGTTCTCTCTACAAAGGCAGCTACACTAAAGAAACAGTATGGAGATAATCTTGTCTTTGTTGGCCCGGATCTCTGGGAAGAGCAGGAGTCGCCATTCTTTGATTCTACATCAGCTTCGGCTGATCTTCAGCAGTGGGCACAGAAAGCTCAGACTGAGGGTTTGAAAGTTCGTGTCGGTCGCTGGAAAGTGCCTGGCGAACCACAGGTAGTACTTGTTGATTTCCGCCCATTCTACAACATCAAGAATGCGTTTTATGGTCAGATGTGGGAGTGGTATGGTGTGAATTCAATTGCTGCATACGGTGATTATGATGAGGGTTGTACCTTCGCTCATGCTTCGGCCGTAGTCATTGAGAGTCTTTTCAAGCACGTATGTCCATTGCGCAGTCATGCTATCGCTCATTTCAATGAGTGGACCACCGGCATGGGTGTCCTTTACCTGAAGCATCAGGTTCCTGCCATTGCTACTGTTTTCACCACGCATGCAACCTGTGTAGGCCGCAGCATCTGTGGCAACAACAAGCCTCTTTATGACTATCTGAAAGGCTATTTTGGCGATCAGATGGCCGATGAGTTCAATATGACCAGCAAGCACTCTGTCGAGAAGCATGCTGCCCTTGAGGCCGACTGCTTCACCACGGTGAGCGACATCACCGCAGCAGAGTGTACTCAGTTGCTTGAGCGTGAGCCGGTTGTTACTCCTAATGGCTTTGAGGGTGACTTCGTACCTAAGGGTACAGCTTTCAGCCGTGAGCGCCGTGTCAGCCGTCAGGCTTTCTCTAAGGTTGTAGAGAGTCTTACTGGCAAGGCTCCTGCTGACGATGCTTTGTTCATCGGTACTGCAGGCCGCTGCGAGTTCAAGAACAAGGGTCTCGATGTCTTCCTCGATGCTATGAGTCGCCTGCGTGAGCAGAATCTGGATCGTGAGATTGTGGCATTCATCATGGTGCCAGGTTGGGTAGCCGAGCCACGTGCCGACGTTAAGGCCCGCTATAAGGGCACTGCTGCCATTGAGGGTGGTTTGAGCGATGCAGTCTTTACGCATGCCGTACATAATTATTATGAGGATGTTATCCTTAACCGTATTCACCAGCTTGGTTTCCAGAACTTGGCTAACGATAAGGTGAAGGTTGTTTACATCCCATGTTATCTCAACGGCGATGACGGATTGCTCAACCGTAGCTATTACATGATGCTTGCAGGCCTTGACCTCAGCATCTATCCAAGCTACTATGAGCCTTGGGGTTATACTCCAATGGAATCTTGTGCTTTTGGCGTTCCTACTATCACCACCAGTCTCTCAGGCTTTGGTATGTGGTGTCAGAGCCTCGGCAAGGGCAGCGATATTCTTGATGCCGTGGCCGTTGTTCCACGAGGTGACAGCAACTATACAGAGGTAGTGACAGCCATTTCCAATCTTGTAGTACGTTTTGCTGAGGTTCCACAGGTTGAGGTTAAGGCCATCCGTCAGGATGCACGTCGTCTCTCTACCCGTGCTGGCTGGCACAACTTTATCAAGCACTACAACAAGGCCTACGAGCAGGCATTGGCCAAAGCCATTGCACGCACGGGATATTAATTGAAATTCTTATTTACACATTTTAAAATATATAGTTATGAAAGTACAGGTTTGTAATACCAACGCTCCAGTATGGCGTGATATTACCGTAAAATCGAACCTTCCAGCCGAGCTCGAGGGTTTGTACACCGTAGCACGTAACCTCTGGTGGTCATGGGACACCAACGCACGTGAGCTCTGGCGTCAGCTCGATATCGAACTCTGGCGTTCAACTGGTCACAATCCAGTGGCTATGCTTGAGAATATGTCTCTTGATAAGCTCAACGCTGTCGTTGCTGACAAGAAGATGATGAAGCAGGTCAACGACGTCGTTACCCGTTTCAACGCATACATGGCTGAGCCAGTTGACGCTAAGCGCGCTTCTGTAGCTTACTTCTGTATGGAGTACGGCCTTACCGCTTGTTTGAAGATCTATTCTGGTGGTCTCGGTATCCTTGCTGGTGACTACGTTAAGGAGGCTTCTGACTCAAACGTAAACTTCTGTGCAGTAGGTTTCCTCTATCGTTATGGTTACTTCACACAGACTCTCTCTGCTGATGGTAGCCAGGAGGCAAACTATGAGGCTCAGAACTTCAACCAGCTTCCTATCGAGGCTGTTAAGGGTGAGGATGGCTCACAGCTCGTTCTTGAGGTTCCTTATCACGATGGTATCACTGTTTATGCTAAGATCTGGCAGGTCAACGTTGGCCGTGTTAAACTCTATCTCCTTGATACTGACTTCGACAAGAACTCTGAGTTCGACCGCTCAATCACCCACCAGCTCTATGGCGGCGACTGGGAGAACCGTATCAAGCAGGAGTATCTCCTCGGCATCGGTGGTGTCATGCTGCTCGACAAGCTCGGCATCAAGAAGGACGTCTACCATGCTAATGAGGGTCACGCTGCTCTGATGAACGCTCAGCGTATGTCTGACCTCATCGCTCGTGAGGGCCTGAAGTTCAGCGAGGCTCTTGAGGTTGTTCGCTCAAGCTCTCTCTATACCTGCCACACTCCAGTTCCAGCAGGTCACGACTACTTTGAGGAGGGTCTCTTCTACAAGTATATGAGCCACTTTGCTGGCAAGCTCGGCATCAGCTGGGATGACTTTATGAACATGGGCCGCGAGACTCCAGGCGAAGGCAAGTTCTCTATGTCTGTATTCGCACTCAACACCTGTCAGGAGGCTAACGGCGTATCTTGGCTCCACGGTGCTGTTTCACGCAACATGTTCCAGCCAGTTTGGAAGGGCTATGCTCCAGACGAGCTCCACGTTAGCTATGTTACCAACGGTGTTCACCACCCATCTTGGGCAGCTTCAGAGTGGAAGGCCTTCTATACCAAGCTCTTCGGTGAGGGTTACTACGCTAATCAGACCTCAGAGGATATGTGGAAGAAGATCTACGAGGCTGATAACGAGGAGATCTGGAAGATCCGTAAGGGTCTGAAGGCTAGGCTCTTCAACTTCATCAAGGAAGAGGTTGCTGCTAACCTGCGCAAGAAGCAGGAGAATCCAGCTAAGATCCTTCAGGCTGTTAACGCTCTCAACCCAGATGCATTGACCATCGGTTTCGCTCGTCGTTTCGCTACTTACAAACGTGCACACCTGCTCTTCACCGACCTTGATCGTCTTGCTAAGATCGTCAACAATCCAGACCGCCCAGTACAGTTCATCTTCGCTGGTAAGGCACACCCAGCTGACGGTGGTGGCCAGGGCCTCATCCGTCGTATCGTTGAGATCTCACGCATGCCACAGTTCATCGGCAAGGTTATCTTCGTTGAGAACTATGACATGGACGTTGCTAAGCGCCTCGTTTCAGGTGTCGATATCTGGATGAATACTCCAACCCGTCCACTCGAGGCATCAGGTACCTCTGGTGAGAAGGCTATCCAGAACGGTGTCCTCAACCTTTCAGTCCTCGACGGCTGGTGGTATGAGGGTTACAAGGAGGGTGCAGGTTGGGCTCTTACCGACAAGCGTACTTTCCAGAACCAGGCTCTTCAGGATCAGCTCGACGCTGAGACCATCTACAATATGCTTGAGACAGAGATCGTTCCTCTCTACTTCAACAAGAACCGCAAGGGCTACTCTTCAGAGTGGGTTGAGGCTATCAAGGACTGTCTCGCTAAGATCACTCCAAACTTCACCATGAAGCGTCAGCTTGATGACTATTATGATCGCTTCTATCAGAAGGAGGGCGCTCGTGGTGCTCAGGTTGCTGCCAACAACTACGCTCTCGCTAAGGAGATCGCTGCTTGGAAGGAGAACGTTGCAGCTAACTGGGATGCTATCGAGATCAAGAGCGTAGAGCTCCCACAGGCTTCTATGAACGCAGGTCTTGCAGTAGGTGAGAAGTACACTGCTACTGTTACCATCGATGGTAAGGCAATCGCTGCCGACCTCGGCCTCGACCTCGTCATTACCGCTTCTGGTGATGGCGCTCAGCACAACTTCAAGGCTGTAGAGATGGAGGTTATCAAGCGAGAGGGCAGTCTTGTTACCTTCGCTGTTAACTACCCAGTTAAGAACAGCGGTGCATACAAGTTCGGTTTCCGTCTCTTCCCAAAGAACGAGAAGCTCCCACACCGTATGGACTTCGCTTACACCAAGTGGTTCTAATCAGACCCGCGTGTCTGTGTAATTCACACAAAGATATAGTTAGGAGTCAGTGTCAGCCTTGGCACTGACTCTTTTTTTTCATTCATTTGACAGTACCTGCAGAAATAATTTGGCAGAATCAAAGTTTTTTCATAACTTTGTGCCCAAAATAACTGAAATAATGAAATTAAAATATGACTTTGCCGTTCGTCAGGTCTGTGGTATCTGGGCGGCCGTTCCTGTAGGCGAGAGCGCGCGTCGTTATCATGGTGTGATCAATCTGAACGAGACCGCTGCAGATATGATGGGCTTTCTCAAGGAAGAGATTACCGAAGAGGAACTGGTGCAGAAGATGCTGACCGAATACGATGCTCCTGAATCAGATATGCGTCGTGATGTCGCTGCGTTCATCGCCCAACTACAGGCAGAAAAACTGCTGTGCTAATCCTTGAGAATCCGGTTATGACATTCGAGGAAATCATCGAACAGCAGGGCCTGCTTGTTTATACGAATACGGGCGATAGCATGATGCCCCTTCTGCGCCAGCATCGTGATCTGCTGGTCATTAAACCTAAGCCAGAGGGACGGTTGCACCGACTTGATGTGCCGCTTTATAAGCGTGATAATGGTAAGTATATCCTACATCGTGTCTTATGGGTCCGTCAGCATGATTATATCATCTGCGGTGATAATCAGTGGTGTCCCGAACGTGGCATCACCGATCGGCACATCATCGGTATTCTTGACGCTGTGGTGCGCGATGGTAAGACCATTCCGCTCCGCTCTACCCCAGATCATCCGCACGTGAGCTTAAAATATTGGCTCTATATGCATCTCTGGTGCGATTTATATCTGCTTCGTGCCCCGTTGGTATTCCTTCGTGGCAAGTTGAAGCGCCTCTTTTCGAAATAATTATTCTACCGTGACAGGAACGTATCTTTTGGCCGATGTGCCCGTTGAGATTACCTCTATTTATGAGGAGGTGCATCAGATGTGTGCGTCTTATCATACAGACCTGACGCCTCATCTGCATGTCGTCACTACTTTAGCGCAGATTGAGGCAGAGGGGCGAGAGAGTGACGAAAGTCGCCGTCAGGAGGGACTGCCCGAATATCACTATCCGGCGTCTTATCTTGAGACGCTGGCCGTCTATCGTCAGCTGGCCACACAGCTGCTTGAGCAGGGCGTATTGCTGATGCATGGTTCGGTTATTGCCGTCGATGGTGAGGCTTATCTCTTCACGGCCTTGAGTGGCACGGGCAAGAGTACCCACGTACGCCTGTGGCGTCAGCTTTTCGGCGAGCGTGCAGTGATGGTCAATGATGACAAACCGTTGATTAGAGTGAGAAGTGAAGAGGTAGGAGTGAGGAGTGATTCCGTTCTTGTTTACGGCACTCCTTGGGATGGCAAGCACCATCTTTCTACCAATATTTCTGTCCCCCTCCGTGCTATCGTTCATTTGCAGCGCGGGACAGAAAACCAGATTGAGCAGATCACGCCTGCCCAGATGCTGCCTACTCTGTTGCAGCAGACATTCCGACCTGAGACGGCCATGGGGACACTGCAGATCCTGTCGATGCTCGACGCGTTGAGTCAATCGGTTAAGTTCTATTCCCTGCACTGTAATATGCAGCCTGAAGCTGCACGTGTTGCTTATGAAGGAATGCGCTAAATACATCTGGCGTCTCAGTCAGGGCCATCGCCTCAGCCTTTTCTGGGTGGTGTCGCTCGGCGTGATCAACATCGCGCTGGGCCTCTATTTCATCTGGGTGTGCAAAGGCGTGGTCGATATTGCCACCACACATGACGGCACCAGCATCTGGCCCATGGTGAGTCTCATGCTGGGTATCATGCTGCTGCGTCTGGCCTTGATGGGCTTACGTCAGTACATCACCAACCATGCCAATATACGCCTTATTAACAGTATCCGCCACCGGCTTTTCTGTCGTGTGATGCATGCTCCGTGGCAGGGCCGAGAGGGTCTGGCGGTGGGCGATGTGATGAGCCGCCTGGGTGAAGATCTGCGCGTTGTGGTGTCTTGTCTGACGTCCGATGTCCCCTCGCTTCTACTCTCGCTCTGTCAGTTGGTCGCTGCTTCCTGGTTCCTCTTTATCCTGCAGCCTACGCTCCTTTGGGTACTCTTAGCCATCACGCCTGGCGCTATCCTGCTCAGCAAGCTCTATTATAAGACCACACGTCGTC
>DCIF01000106.1:9761-10984 GCA_002315795.1 Bacteroidales bacterium UBA1733 | reverse complement strand
AGCGAAAACCCCATCCAGACCATTCATGAACTGAAAAATCTTTAGTTTATATACATCTTATTCCGTTTAATTATTAAATTTGATTCGAACTATGGAAATCAAGAATTACGACTTCGCTGGCAAGAAAGCCATCGTACGTGTAGATTTCAATGTACCTCTGAAGGAGGGCAAGATCACTGACGATACCCGTATCCGTGGTGCAGTTCCTACCCTCAAGCTTATCCTTGAGAAGGGTGGTGCTCTCATCATCATGAGCCACATGGGCAAGCCAAAGGGTAAGGTTAAGCCAGAGCTTTCACTCGGCCAGATCAAGGAGGCAGTAGCTGCTGCTCTTGGCGTTGCTGAGGTTAAGTTCGCTCCTGACTGTGCTGCTGCTGACGCTGAAGCTGCTGCTTTGAAGCCAGGCGAGGTATTGCTCCTCGAGAACCTTCGCTACTATCCTGAGGAGGAGGGTAAGCCAGTAGGTATCGACAAGGAGGATCCTGCTTACGAGGCTGCTAAGAAGGAGATGAAGGGTAAGCAGAAGGACTTCGCTAAGAAGCTCGCTTCATACGCTGACTGCTACGTAATGGATGCATTCGGTACTGCTCACCGCAAGCATGCTTCTACTGCTGTTATTGCTGACTACTTCGCTGCTGACGACAAGATGCTCGGTCTCCTTATGGAGAAGGAGGTTACTGCTGTTGACAACGTCCTCAACAACATCAAGCGTCCATTCATCGCTATCATGGGTGGTTCGAAGGTATCTTCTAAGATCGGTATCATTGAGAACCTCCTCGGCAAGGTTGACAAGCTCATCCTCTGCGGTGGTATGACCTATACTTTCGCTAAGGCTCACGGTGGTGAGATCGGCGGTTCTATCGTTGAGATGGATAAGCTTGACGTAGCTCTCAACGTTGAGAAGCTCGCTAAGGAGAATGGCGTAGAGCTCGTTATGGCTCCAGATGCTACCTGCTGCGACGGCCTCGATTTCGGTACTATGACCGTTAAGGAGGGCGCTAAGATTGAGAATCATCCATCAAACGCTATCCCTGCTGGCATGGAGGGTCTCGACGCTGGTCCTGAGGCTCAGAAGGCATTTGCTGCTGCTATCAAGGGTTGCAAGACCATCCTCTGGAACGGTCCTGCTGGTGTATTCGAGTGTGATGACTTCACCGCTGGTTCAAAGGCTATCGGCGACGCTATCGCTGAGGCAACTGCTGAGGGTGCATTCTCACTCATCG
>DCIF01000106.1:0-9661 GCA_002315795.1 Bacteroidales bacterium UBA1733 | reverse complement strand
CTCGAGGCTATCGAGGGTAAGGTACTCCCAGGCGTAGCTGCTATCAAGGGCTAATCATTTTGAGGCATGCCTCAAGATGTTAAAACAAAAATCACCATTCGGATCGCAGGATTCTGCCACCGGATGGTGATTTTCTTTAGTAGTTACATTATATATAATAACGCAAAAAAATAATACTGACCGAAAAAAATCGGCCAGTATTACTTAATAATCAACAAAGCTCAGCAGCGCTTTACTTTGTCTTAGCGTATCGTTCATTCAACATCTGAAGGACCTCAGCAGTGATATCATACTGTGGCTGAGCGATGAGGATGTTGTCGTTGAGTGTGTTGCTGAAGATAAACTGGAACTTCTTGACTGAGTTGTACTCCTTAAGGAAGTTCTGAATAGTATCATTCAGACGGGTGTTCATATCCAACTGCTCCTGAGCGAGCTCCTGCTGCAACTTAGCATTGAGCTGGTCAAGCTGGTTCTTCTTGTTCTCAAGACGATTAGCTTCGCTCTTAGCACGATCTTCGTTGAGGAATGCATTGGTCTGAAGCTTGCGCTGGAACTCGTTGTAGTCACGTTCGAAAGAAGCAGCCTGTGAGTTAAAGCTGGCACGTGCATCTTCGGTCTTCTTGAGGAGAGCCTCATTGAGATCCTTCGCGAAATCGTAATTGGTGAGAAGTGAGTCAACGTTGACATAAGCAATCGAAAGACCACAAGAATCGCCACCAACTGCAGGAGCCACCTGACCATTCTGATTGTTTACACAAGAGGTGAGACCTCCCATCAATGCTCCTGACAAGAGAAGAGCAGAAGCTAAAGTAAAGATTTTCTTCATATATAGATTTTAATATTTTCTTTATTAGTCGTAAAGCCCTTTGCGATGACGCTCTTCATAATCCTGTGACTGCACACATTTGATACCACGGTCGCGCATGGCCTTTGACTGACTGACATGAGTCTTCGGGAAGGAGCCATTTTTCACAAATAATATCTTAATTGCTAAAAAAACAAAAGATATTACCAAAATTCCTACCGAAATGAGAATTGTTTGCCACATTTTTATTATCTTTGCAGCGCAAAAGCGTTGATAGCCAAAGCAGCTTTTTTCCCACGTCGCGCAAATTGCGGTGCAAAGATAGTGATTTTATCAATCAATGCGCCTACGCGAAAAGGGATTTTAAGAATTTAGACGATAAGTTGAATTATTTTAACAATTATTATTACTCAAATTCATAAAATAACTATGGAAATCAAAAATCTTGAACCAAAAATCGTATGGGAGATCTTCGATTCCATCACTAAAGTGCCTCGTCCAAGCAAGAAGGAAGAGCAGATTCGTGCATGGTTGGTTGATTTCGCCAAGAAAAACAACATTGAGTGCCATGTAGATGAGACAGGCAACCTCCTGCTCCGCAAGCCTGCTACTCCAGGACGTGAGAATCGTGAGACCATCGTTATGCAGGGTCATATTGATATGGTATGCGAGAAGAACTCAAACATCACTCATGATTTTGAGAAAGATCCTATTGAAACCATGATCGTCGATGGCTGGGTTACAGCCAATGGCACTACTTTGGGTGCTGACAACGGCATTGGTGTGGCTATGGGCTTGGCAGCCTTGATCGATGACAGCTACGAGCATGGACCATTGGAGGTGCTCTGCACTTACGACGAAGAGACTGGTATGACCGGTGCTAATAATATAAAGGAGGGCTTCATGACTGGCAAGATCCTCATCAATCTCGATTCTGAGACAGAGAACCAGATCTTCATCGGTTGTGCAGGTGGTCTTGACACCCTTGCTACCTGGAAGTATCAGGCTCAGGAGGCTCCAAAGAACCTCTATTATGCTAAGGTAAGCGTCAGCGGTTTGCTGGGAGGTCACTCCGGAGGTGACATCCACCTCGGTCATGCCAATGCCAACAAGGTACTCTGCCGTTTCCTGCTCAGCCAACCTGAATTGAAGATTGCGGAGATCAATGGTGGTAACCTGCGCAATGCCATCGCACGCGAGGCTTACGCTGTGATCGGTCTTCCTATGAGTGCCAAGGATCAGTTGGTGGCTGATCTCAACCAGTATGTCGCTGTGATTGAGGGAGAAGTCGGAGATATTGAGAAGGGATTCAAGATGACCATTGAGACCGTTGATACTCCTGCAACTATCATTGAGCCTAAGGTAGCCAATCAGGTGCTGATGGCTGTAGAGGGCACTCCTCACGGTGTACTTGGCATGAGCCGCTCAATGCCGGGTCTTGTAGAGACTTCGACGAACCTCGCAAGCATCAAGATGATCGATGATACCATCCAGATTGCTACCAGCCAGCGTTCAAGCATTGAGAGCGCAAAGATAGACGCTGGTCTGCAGGTAGAGACCTGTTTCAAGATGGCTGGTGCAGAGGTAGTTCACCGCAGCAGCTATCCTGGCTGGAAGCCAAACATCGAGTCTCCTATCATGAAAGTATGCCAGCAGGCTTATCGCGATGTCTTCAAGGACGAACCAGAAATTACAGCTATCCACGCAGGTCTTGAGACCGGTCTGTTCCTGACCAAGTATCCATACATGGATATGGTCAGCATTGGCCCTACCATGGAGGGTGTCCACTCTCCTGACGAGCGTCTCAACATCGAATCTGTAGGTCGATTCTACCCTTATCTTAAGGAGATTTTGAGCCGCATCTGAGCTGATTAGCGACAAGTTATCAACTTAACGCTCAGTTATCAACAAAAAACATCTTTTTTCGGGCAAATATTTGGTAGTTTCATCAGAAATTCCGATATTTGCCCGTTAATTATTTGACACTGTTTTTTAACGACCTATAAAATATGAAATTCGAAGTACTCAGCTCAGACCTTATGAGCCGCCTCAATGCTATTAGCCGTGTACTATCTAGCAAAAACACATTGCCTATCCTTGAGAACTTTCTCTTCGAGGTAAGTGAGAACGCACTAACTGTGACTGCCAGCGATGGTGACTCTACGCTTATCACTACCATTGACATTCAGAACTGCGAGGGACAAGGCAAGTTTGTTGTACCTGCCAAGACCATTATCGAGCCTCTCAAGGAGATGCCTCAGCAGCAGTTGCGCATCGAAATCGACAATGGCAACTACGAGGTGATCGTCAGCTATTCTAATGGTAAGTACAATTTCATTGGTGGCGATGCTGCAGCCTATCCTGTACTCAAAGACCTTGAGGCTGATGCCAAGAACTTCGAAATCAATCCACAAGGTCTGCTCAATGGTGTGAACAGCACCCTCTTTGCTACAGCAGAAGACGACCTCCGTCCGGTGATGAATGGTGTCTATTTCGACATTAAGACCGATCGCGTGGTCTTCGTGGCCAGCGACTCCAAAAAGCTCGTCCGTCTCATCAATACTTCGGTCAGCACTTCTTTCGAAGGTTCGTTTATCCTGCCAAAGAAGCCTGCTACCCTGCTCAAGAATATCATCAGCAAGGAAACCGAGAAGTGTGCCATCAGCTTCGATAGCAAGAGCGTACGTTTTGACCTCGGCAACTTCAAACTCAGCTGCCGTCAGATCGAAGGTCGCTATCCACGTTATGAGGCCGTCATTCCAAAGAATAACATCAACCGTCTGACCGTCGATCGCCAGTCGTTCCTCAGCGTTCTCCGTCGTATAGCTGTCTTCTCTAACTCGGCTACCAACCAGGTGAAGTTTGTCATCGGTGCTGAGAGCATGACCATCTCTGCACAGGATGTTGACTTCTCTACTTCAGGTACCGAGACAATTCCATGCTCATACACAGGTCCAGATCTCAGCATTGGCTTCCGCGCGAACTTCCTCATTGAGATTCTCAATGTGATGAGCTCGCAGGAGATTGATATGCTGTTGAGCGATGCAGCACGTGCCGGTCTGGTGGCTCCTGTACAGAATAACGAGGATGAAGATCTGCTCATGCTCATCATGCCAATGATGCTGACTGATTTCTAATCAAATTATTTGTCATTCTGAGCGAAGCGAAAATGAAACTGAATCTAAGAAAACCCCTCATCTTCTTCGATCTTGAGACCACTGGTGTCAGTGTCACCAATGACCGTATTGTGCAGCTGGCTTATATCAAGGTCATGCCAAACGGAGAAGAGCTCACCGGTAACTACCTCATCAATCCTGAGATGCATATCCCTGAGGAGGCCTCGGCCATCCATCATATCACAGACGATATGGTGGCCGACAAGCCTACCTTCAAGCAGCTCTCTGGCAAGCTGATGCAGGAATTCAGTGGCAGCGACATTGCTGGCTATAACTCTAACCGCTTTGACGTACCGCTGCTCATTGAGGAGTTTCTGCGTGCTGGTTCTAACTTCGACATCTCCAACTGCAAGTTTGTCGATGTACAGAACATCTTCTACAAGAAAGAGCCTCGCACACTGATTGCAGCTTACAGTTTCTATTGCGGCAAGAATCTTGAAGATGCACATTCGGCCGATGCCGACATACGCGCTACCTATGAAGTGCTTCAGGCACAGCTTGATAAGTACGGAGATCTGGAGAATGATGTAGCCTGGCTGCAGGAGTTCACTCGTATGAACCGCAACGTAGATCCTATGGGCACTATGGTCTATGACGATAAGAACCGTCCCTGCTTTAACTTCGGCAAGCATAAGGGCCGTCCGGTGACCGATGTACTGACCACTGAACCGACTTATTACACCTGGATGATGAATGGCGAATTTGCCCGTTCTACAAAGGCAGTTCTCACCAACATCCGCTTCTCTATGCTGACACAGAAGTAATCTGCAGATGACCGTCAATCAACGACATAAGATATTTTTAGGGGCATGGCTTTGGCTGATGCCCCTATTCTCATTCTTCTTTAGCATGGGCCAGACTGAAGCCTGTGCGCAGGAGTTGTCGGCCTCTGTCAGCATCAACACGCAACAGATCGAAGCCTCTTTCCGCAGTAGGTTTGAGACCTTGCGTACCGATCTTGAGGAGTTCATCAACGGTCAGCAATGGACAAGTGCGCAATTCGCACGTAACGAACGTATCCAATGCACCTTTGCATTGACCATCAATGAGATTGCTTCGACCGACGTTTACAAAGCCTCTATCACCGTACAGGCCAGACGTCCCGTCTATAACGCCTCATACCAGACCATCCTGCTCAACTGGCGCGACGATGATATCACCCTCCCCTATCAGGAAGGACAGAATCTCAACTACAATGAGTTCTCGCTCGATAATGAACTGATTTCCGTGGTAGCTTACTACAGTTATCTGGTACTTGCGCTCGACTTCGAGTCTTTCTCTCCAGCAGGAGGTGAGAATTTCCTGCGCAAATGTGAAAGCATTGTAAGCCAGATGCAGACGTCTGACAGCAAAGGCTGGAAGGCTTTCGACTCAAAGACCAACCGGCATGCGCTCATCAGTGCTTTGCTTGAACAGGGACAGCAAGGCTATCGAACGTTGTGGTACACCTATCATCGTCAGGGTCTTGATGCCATGGCTCAGGCCGTTGACAAAGGTCGCAAACAAATCTCTGATGCTCTGCCACTGCTTAAGGAAGTCCGCAGCTCTGATCCTATGACTCCGCTGCTCAGCCTCTTTGTCAACGCTAAGCAAGACGAACTGAAAAATATCTACAGCAAAGTGTCACGTCAGGAGCAGAAGACCATCTCCGATCTCCTCTCCGACCTCTTCCCCACTTACCGGTGGGAATTCGATAATTAGTTTAGTGTGACTGCCACTCAAAACACTAATCTCTAACCACTCAACAAAAAATGCTTCTCAGCCTAACTATAGAAAACTACGCACTCATTCAGCATCTGGAGTTCAATCCTGGCCGAGGGCTCACCGTCATCACAGGTGAGACCGGTGCAGGTAAATCTATCATTATGGGCGCTTTAGGCCTCATCCTAGGTCAACGTGCCGATGCTAAAGCCGTACGCAATGGAGCTACCAAATGCGTCATCGAAGCAAGTTTTGACATCAGCCAGTATGGCTTGGAATCATTTTTTCAGGAGAACGATCTGGAGTATGATGCCACCAGTACCATCATCCGTCGCGAGATCTACGCCACAGGAAAGAGTCGGGCATTTGTCAACGATATGCCTGTGCAACTTCAGATTCTCAAAGAGTTAGGCCAGTCGCTTATCGATATTCATTCACAACACCAGAACCTTCTCTTAGGTCAGGACACCTTTCAGCTTGGTGTGGTCGATGCCTTGGCACACAACCAGAGCGAGCTCAGTCAGTATCGCACCATCTATCAAGAACTCATGGCCTTACGACGCAAGATCAGACAGCTGCGCGAAGAGGCGACCAAGAATGCACAGGATGCTGACTATATCCGCTATCAGTTCACCCAACTTGATGAAGCCAATTTGCAGGAAGACGAACAGGAAGAACTTGAAGCCGAACAGGATCGCCTCAGTCATGCTGAGGACATCAAGAGCGGCCTCTATGAGATATTCAACGGTCTGGATGGTGATGAAAGCCTTGTGCAGACACTCAAAAGCCTCAGCCAGAAGGCTCAGGAACTGACGCGTATCTATCCGGAGATGGCTGAGATTGCCGAGCGACTGGAGTCAGACTTCATCGATCTCAAAGATATTGCCGAAGATGTTGAAGGCAAAGCCGAAGACGTCACCTTCGATCCACAGCGTTTTGAGCAAGTCGAAGAGCGACTCTCACAGCTCTACAGTTTATTTAAGAAGCATGGCGTACAGAGTGTTGCCGAGCTGATAAAACTGCGCGACCAGTATTTTGAGCGCATGCAGCATATTGATGGCAGTGACGAGGAGATTGCCGAGCTTGAGGCACAGGACAAGCAGCTCACAACCCAAGCCAATAAGTGTGCCGTGGCCTTGACCGCCACCCGTGTGAAAGCCGCTCAAACCCTGCAGCAGACACTTGTGGAGAAGGTCAGCTACCTCGGCATGCCCAACGTCCGATTTTCTGCAGAACTCTCCAGCGCCAAGGGTGAGTTCACCCCATCTGGTGTCGATCAGATTGCTTTCCTCTTCAGTGCCAACAAGAACCAGCCACTTAAACCTGCTGGCGAAGTAGCATCCGGAGGTGAGATCTCGCGACTTATGCTCAGCATCAAATCGCTCGTAGCTTCAGCACGTACGCTTCCGACCATCATCTTTGATGAGATCGATACTGGGGTGAGTGGCGACATTGCCGACCGTATGGGAGAAGTCATGAAAGAGCTCTCCACCCACCTCCAGGTCATCACCATCACTCACCTGCCTCAGGTTGCTGGCAAGGGAGATCAGCATTTCAAGGTCTATAAAGCCGACGATGCAGATACCACCACCACACACATCACTCCACTTTCTACGGATGACCGTCTTCAGGAAATTGCGCGAATGCTCAGTGGCAGCAACATTACCAAAGAAGCGTTAGCCAATGCACGAACGCTCATGGATCACTTCGAATAGACTTATCATCCTCTTGAAACGTCGTTTTTGATTTTGTTTTCTCCTTTTCAAGGCCTTGAAAAACCCATTTGGATTTCCCGATGAGCTTTTCAAGGCCTTGAAAGATAGTTGTTATACCTCAATCTTCTTATACTTCGGAACCAAAGTCTTCATGATGCACCACGCCACGAGATAAGCCACAGCACAGAAACAGAAGACAATCATGTAACCAGCAGGTTTGCCTTCAAAACCGAAGAAAGAGAAGTCTTTTCCTTGCTCTGCCGCATGCGTAAAGAGCTTACCGGCGGCATTGTTGACCAGCGCTGAACCAGCACCACCAGCAAGGGTACCAATGCCAGTGATGGTAGCTACAGTGCTCTTGGGGAACATATCGCCAATGGTGCTATAGAGATTTGCTGACCAAGCCTGATGGCCGGCACCTGCCAAACCGATGATAATAGCTGGCCACCAGGCACTATAGGCTCCTAAGGTCTGCGCAAAGAGAGCAAAGACTGGGAAGAAGGCAAAAAGAAGCATCGCACGCATACGGCCTGAATAAGGTTCCATACCTTTCTTCTCGACGAAATATTTAGGCAGGTAACCACCACCAATGGAGATAATGGTGACGATAGCGTAAAGTGTGAAGATGAGAGCCTGACCTACAGGATCGGAAGTCTTGTAACCAAACTGATCCTGGAAATAGGCTGGCGCCCAGAAGAGGAAGAACCACCACACACCATCGGTAAAGAACTTACCAGCCAGGAAAGCCCAAGTTTGCTTGAATGTGAGGCACTTGAGTAGAGGGATGGTCTTCTCGGCTACAGCATTGACAGCCGACCTTGCCGTCTCTTCAAACGAATTGTCCTGATTGATATAAGCCAGTTCAACCGCATTGACACGCTTACTCTCATTAGGTTTATCGTACATAAATGCCCAGAAGAACATCCAGATGAAACCAAGACCACCAATGATGATGAATGCCATCTCCCAGCCATAAGCAGCTGCCAGAGTCGGGATGGTAACAGGAGCAGCCAAAGCACCAACAGACGCACCAGCATTGAAGATTGAAGTAGCAAAAGCGCGGTCTTTCTTAGGGAAATACTCAGCTGTCACCTTGATGGCAGCAGGGAAGTTACCCGCCTCGCCAATAGCCAGAATGGTGCGACAGAAGATGAAGAAATATACGGAGAGTGTGGCTATAGCAACCACAACATCACCTGTAAGAGCTCCCAACTGTGCTACGCTGGTCACGCCTTCAAAATTGCCAAAAGTAACTGTGGCCCAACCACAACCGGCATGCATACAAGCACCAAGACTCCAGATGCCAATGGCCCAGAGATAGCCTTTCTTTGTACCCATCCAGTCTATAAACTTACCTGCACAGATGGAGGCTATGGCATAGATCAGCGAGAAAGCTGCTGTGATATTGCCGTAATCATCGTCTGTCCAATGAAACTCGGGAGCAATGAACTCCTTCCAGGTCATAGAGAGGACCTGACGATCCATGTAATTGACTGTAGTAGCGACGAACAGAAGGGCACAGAGATACCAGCGCCAGTTGCTCATTTTGTTGTTATTCATGCAATTGTGTTCTTTTTTGGTGTTCTTTTGTTCTTTTACTTCCCGATTGCCTCAAAGCACTCCTTGCACTTATTGGTGATGTAGGTCCAGTCGGCAGCCGCGATGACCTCCTTAGGGAAGAGCTTTGAACCCATACCGACACAGAAGACGCCTGCAGCGAACCACTTCTTGAGGTTCTCAGCCTCTGGAGCAACACCTCCAGTAACCATGATCTTCGACCATGGCATTGGAGCCATCAGACCCTTGACGAGGTTCGGACCAACGACATCTCCAGGGAAGACCTTCGTGAAGTCGCAACCCACTTCCTGAGCCTTGCCGATCTCTGAAGGAGTCAGACAGCCAGGACAATAAGTAACGCAACGACGGTTGCAGACGACAGCGACCTCAGGGTTGAAGAGCGGACCGACGACGAAGTTAGCACCCAACTGCATATAAAGAGCTGCGGTTGGAGCATCGACCACCGAACCGATACCGAGAGCCAGCTCGGGACACTCTTTGAGCACCCACTTCGAGAGTTCACCGAAGACCTCATGTGCGAAATCACCACGGTTGGTAAACTCGAAGGCACGTACACCACCCTCATAACAGGCCTTGATGACGTTCTTACATGTCTCAACGTCCTTATGATAGAAAACAGGAACCATAGGTGCGGCAGCTATCTTGGCCATCACCTGGAATTTATCGAATTTTGCCATTTTATTTAT
>DCIF01000077.1:2436-11397 GCA_002315795.1 Bacteroidales bacterium UBA1733 | reverse complement strand
ATGCGTAATGCGCTTTATCAGTATGGCAAGAAGACTGAGATCCTTGTAAACTACCAGCCAAAGCTCCACTATATGATGGAGTGGTGGAAGCAGCTCTTCGGTGAGTCTGAAGGTAAGGATCGTAAGGGTATCTTCCCAGCATCCGTTGATTTCACTACCGACCTTCACTCTATGGGTCAGTGGATCCAGGAGGGTGAGCGCACCATCTTCGAGACCGTTGTCTCTGTCGAGAAGGCTAACAAGACCGTCCTCTTCCCATCAGACGAGGAGAACCTCGATGGTTTGAACTTCCTCGCTGGCAAGCGTGTCGATGAGGTAAACAAGATGGCAGAGCTCGGTACACAGATCGCTCACGTTGACGGTGGTGTACCTAACATCAAGATCACCATCCCTGTGCTCGACGAGTATAACCTCGGTCAGCTCATCTACTTCTTCGAGCGTTCTTGCGGTATCTCTGGATACATCCTCGGTGTAAATCCATTCAACCAGCCAGGTGTTGAAGCTTATAAGAAGAACATGTTTGCTCTCCTTGAGAAGCCTGGTTATGAGGAGGCTACCAAGGCGATTAAGGCGCGTCTGGCTGAGTAAAAATGAGCCTGCTTAAAGCCTTTCTTTTCGACATGGATGGAGTCTTGTTTGACTCTATGCCAAATCATGCCGAAGCATGGTATCAGGTCATGCACGAACATTACGGGTTCGTGTGTGACCGTACTTTCTTTTTCTTGGTCGAAGGTTCTACAGGTCACCAGGTCATTGATGACTTCTTTGTAGAGCAGCGCGGAAGACATGCTACAGATTGGGAACTGGAGGCTTACTATAAAGAGAAATCACAATGCTTCACGCAGCTTGGACCTGCATTACCTATGCCTGGAGCTGCTGAAGTATTGCGTAAAGTAGGAGAGAAGGGCCTTACGCGCGTGCTTGTCACGGGTTCTGGCCAGGCTTCTCTGATTAACAAATTGGATCTGGCTTATCCTGATGTCTTTGACTGGAACCATATCGTCAATGGCAAAGACTGTCCCATCGGCCACGGAAAACCCCATCCAGATCCTTATCTCTATGGTCTTCGCAAGGCTGCAGGAAATAATCTTCCAGTTGATTGGAAATCAGAGAATCCCTTTGAAGACGGAACGAAGTCCATCTGCTGCGAAGAGGCTATCGTCGTAGAGAATGCTCCTATGGGGGTACAGGCAGCCAAGGCTGCCGGCATTTTTACAGTGGCAGTAAATACAGGGCCCCTTGATCCTCAAGTGCTACGAGATGCTGGTGCAGACATTGTCTTGTCTGGTATGCAGGAACTGGCTGACCGTTTAGATGAGGTGATCGGATTGTATGAAGCAAAACCTAAAATATATGGCAAAGAAAGCTTTCGTGGCTTCAATGTTCGATAACATTGCACCGACTTACGATAAACTCAATCACATTCTTTCGCTCAATATAGATAAGCTCTGGCGAATGGATGCTATCGATCGTCTTTCGAAGACACAGCCAAAAGTTGTACTCGACGAGGCTTGTGGCACTGGAGACTTCAGTTTACTGATTGCCAGAAAGTGTCCGGATGCGAAGGTCATTGGTGTGGATATCAGCGAAGGAATGATGGACATTGGCCGACAAAAGGTAGCTGAACAAGGACTGTCAGAGCGCATCACCATGCATGTTGATGATGCCACACAGCTTCAGATGGAAGATAATTCTGTAGATGCCATCACGGTGGCTTTCGGTGTCCGTAACTATGAGCACTTGCAGAAAGGTCTTGATGAGATGTGTCGTGTGATTCGTCCTGGTGGCCACACTTTTATTCTTGAGCTTTCGGTTCCACAGAATAAGTTGCTGCTTTGGGGATACAAACTCTATTTCTTACACATTTTACCCTGGATCGGCGGACTCATCTCTGGCAATAAGGAAGCCTATAACTATCTGCCTGCTTCGGTGCTTAATTTCCCGAAACCAGACGTTTTCCTGCAGATGCTGAAGCAAGCCGGTTTCTCAGATACACGCCAGATAGCATATACCTTTGGTCTTTGCCGTCTCTTCATCGGAAAGAAATAATACCATTTATTCTATGAAACGCTCTCCTTTATACATTATTCTATTGATCCTGTCTTTGCTGTGCTGTTCGTCTATCAAGGCGCAGGATTATCGTGATGTTGTCTATCTCAAGAATGGCAGTGTCATCAAGGGTTTCTATCAGGAACTCTATCCGGCAGACAGCTTGCACATGCAGACCATTGATGGAGGAGTGTTTGTCTGTGCGATGACAGATGTAGAGCGTATTGCGAAAGAACGTACGAATGTCTATCTTATCGATATGAGTAGCGATCTGAAGCATCAGAACAGCGAGTGGCGTCACCGTGGTTATCGTGGTACCATTGAGTACTCTTATTCTACCAATACAGATGATAATAAGGTTTCTGTCAATGGTATCACTACTGTCCATGGTTATCAATTCAACCAATACTTTTATTTGGGTTTAGGTGTAGGTATTCAGCAGATTTCGTATAAAAGTGATGGAATCACCTATTTGATAGATCAGCGTAATATTCCGATCTTTGGTGATTTGCGCTATTATCTCATCCCTCATTGCATCACACCAATGGTTGATCTTCGTATAGGTTATACGGTTTCTGGTTACAAAGGATTCCACTATAATCCTTGCATCGGTGTAGATTTCAGTTTTACTCCTCGTTGTGGATTCTTCATATTGGCCGGTTATGATGTGCAGCATTATGAGATAAACAATGAAATGAAAAAATCTAAAAGCATCACTGTCAACTTCGGTATTCATTTCTGATCATGAGAATTTTATTTCTTTTTATTTCGCTGATCTTTGTGCTACCCCTTGTGGCAGAGCAGCAGATGGGACCGGTGGTGCATCCTGATCATTCGGTCACATTTACGCTCGATGCTCCACAAGCGAAGAAAGTGAAGCTTGAGGGTTCTTTTGCCAAAAAAGCCATCAAGATGCAGAAGGTTGACGGTCTCTGGATCGCTCACCTTGACTCTTTGCCTGCTGAAATCTATACTTATCGCTATAAGATCAGTAAGAAAAAAACATTCCTCGATCCTGCTAATGATCAGAAAATGCGTGATGTGGATACCTATTGGAACTATTTCATCGTAGAAGATTCCATTACGCGAAAGTTTATCGATTATCCTGAGGTAGAACATGGAACGTTAGAATACATCTGGTATCCATCATTGCTCAATGGTATGTCACAGCGTCGTATGGCTGTGTATCTGCCTGTAGCCTATCAAAAGAATACTGACGAGAAATTTCCTGTTCTCTATCTTCTGCATGGATCTGGTGGCGATGAGACTGCATGGGCTGACTGTGGTAGGGTATGCCAGATTTTAGATAATATGTTCAGCCAGGGATTGGCCAAGCCATGTATTGTGGTCATGCCGAATGGAAATGCCGATCTGGATGCTGCACCTGGTGAGAGTCCGTGGATGAATAAGAAACCTTCTGCCTTCAATCCGTCTTCAATGACCGGTATGGTGGAGCAGGTTTTTGTCAAGGAAATCGTTTCTTTCGTAGATCATAAATATCGTACCATTGCTGATAAACACCATCGTGCCATTGCAGGTCTGTCTTTAGGAGGTTTGCATACGATATTTGTTTCAGTTAATCATCCTGATTGCTTTGATTACATCGGTCTGTTCTCTGCGCAAGCAACCAATATGCTCGATGATGAGAAGAAACAGCTCATGATTGCCCGTGCTCATCGCAATAACACGCATCTGCGTCAGATTTGGGGATTACTGTTTGACTTTAAGCCAGATGATTCGGTCTTTGATGAGAAACTCAGTAGCGTCAAAGTTTATGGAGATATAGAACAAAAGCTTGCCAAGATGGCAGGGCAACCTCCAAAAGTCTATTATATCGCTATTGGTAAGCATGATAAGCTGATGAAATTCAATAAAATGTTTATGCAAAAAATGGATCACGCCGGTATCCCTTACGAATTTCATCTGTCAGAAGGCGCTCATTCCTGGGAGAACTGGCGTAGGTATCTGGTAGAATTCCTGCCAAAGTTGTTCTAAATATTCTTTTATAATCTGATATACAAACACTTTACCTTATGAAACTAGACGATGTTTTTTACTCAAAACCAGAGCTTCGCGAATTGTTGGCAAAGTCACTGTCTGCCCGTGACCAGATGCTCACAAAAGTAAATGCCATTGATTTGTGGTTATACCATGTAGAATCGAATACATTCTATGTCACTTATCAGGATGGCAATGGCAATGTACAGCACAATAGCCACCCGGTTAGCCGGGATGCCGTTTATGCTGAAATTGATCCGAATGATCATGAGCTGATGCGAAAGCATCCGCTTTCACCAGAAAGCGAAAAACGTTGGCATCAGTTGCTTCATCGTCTTGGTGAAGATCCATCACTTCCAGAAGAAGGCTTCATCGATCTCAACTATCGTGACCATTCTCGCAGTATCCGCAGTTATTATTGTGTGGTGAAAGATGAGAATGGTAAGCCTCTTTGTGTAGTTGGTGATTCTGAAGACATCAGCAAGACACGCACTTACATGCAGCATGTCATCAATGAGCAGAATGACTACATCCGTATTATTAATGCTTTCAAGCTGTCTTTTGAGACCATTGTCTATATTGACTTACACGACCACAGTTTCCGCATCATTGAAGCGTCGAAGGACGTACGTGAAGCTGCTGAGCATTATTCTAATGCACAGGAGTTTGTTTCTGAGGTAATTTTCAAGACTGTTCTACCTCAGTATCAAGAGCGTATGAAGCAATTTGCGGCACTTCAGGATATACATTCGATGCTCAAAGATAAGAAATATGTGTCATTTGAATATGAATCTGTGCATTCTGGGTGGCTTAAGATGCGTATTTTGCCTGCTGAGTATGATCATCTGGGAAACCTTACGCATATCATTGTATCCACAGAAAGTGTGGCAGAGGAACATCGTGAAAAAGATCAGCTGAAGAAACTGTCTGAACATGATGGTCTTACGGGTCTTTTTAACCGAGCTGCAGGAGTACCACGCATAGAGGCGCTTATCAAGGCTGAGAATGGCATTCTCGCTCTGTTTGACTGTGATAAGTTCAAGTCGATCAATGATACATTCGGCCATTTGGTCGGAGATAAGGTACTGGTTCATATAGCTAATTGCCTCCAGAGTGTCTTTAAGGATCAGGTACTGTTCCGTTTAGGTGGCGATGAATTTGTTTGTTATATTACGGAATCTTATATCAAACAGAAAGAGAAGGAAGGGTTGTCAGAATCAGGCATCTTTGAGGAACTTCAGCGACAGCTGGATAGAATTGATATTCCAGAGATGTGTGGTCAGTCACCATCCCTGAGTGGCGGAGCGACACGCTCGAATAAAGAAAAACCTATCATTTTTGACGAACTATACAAGTTAGCAGATCTGGCATTGTACCAGAGTAAGAAGTACGGACGCAGAAAAGTTACCATGATGAATCTTACTTTTGGACAATTAGGAGAGTAATTCTTCTGGTCTTACTTGTATTTTAGGTAATTTTTAAGCTGTTTTGACCACTCTTTCGAAATTTTTATTATCTTTGTGCCGATTATTGCGCCCGTGTTACGCGCAATAAACCATTATAAAACATTACCGAAAACAATACTAGAATGAAAAAACTGAAAAGAACTTTTTTGTTGCTGTGCTTGTCAGCAAGTATCGGGGGTGCCAAAGCAGAGAACTGGCAGTACCCTTATCAGGATCCATCGCTCCCTATCGATCAGCGTGTGGAGAATCTGATCTCGCTTCTGACTCCTGAGGAGAAGGTAGGCCTGATGATGAACAAGTCGATCTCTGTTGATCGTCTGGGTATCCCAAGCTACAACTGGTGGAGTGAAGCTTGCCATGGCGTGCGTCAGGGAGGATATACCGTTTATCCACAACCTATCGGCATGGCATCCGCTTTCAATCCTCAGCAGATGCACGATGTGTTTTCTACGGTCAGTGATGAGGCGCGTGCCAACTGGAACCGAACCGATCATAACTCTGAGTCGCTCTATAACGTACCTATGGGAGTGACCTATTATCCGGGCAATCCGGAGCTGACTTTCTGGTGTCCGAATGTAAACATCTTCCGTGATCCGCGATGGGGTCGTGGCCAGGAAACCTGTGGAGAGGATCCATATCTGTCAGCAGTTCTTGGTGTAGAGACCGTCAAGGGTATGCAGGGTGATAATGACCGCTACTTCAAGACGCACGCTTGTGCCAAGCACTATGCCGTACACAGCGGTCCTGAACCCTTGCGTCACACCTACAACGCTGTGGTTTCTATGCGCGACCTCTGGGAGACCTATCTGCCTGCTTTCAAGGCTTTGGTACAGAAGGGTAACGTCCGCGAGGTCATGTGTGCTTACAACCGTTATGAGGGTAAGCCATGCTGTATGAGCGACCGTCTGCTCATCAAGATCCTTCGCGAAAAGTGGGGTTATGATGCTATCGTACTGACCGACTGTGATGCTATCAATAACTTCTATAACAAGGGACAGCACGAGACACATCCTGATCCGCTCTCTGCTTCTGTCGATGCTGTGCTAAATGGTACAGATCTCGAGTGTGGTAAGGTTTTCATGGTGTTGACCGAAGCCTTACAGCGTGGCCTTATCAAGACAGAGGACCTTGACGGTCACCTTCGCAAGACGCTCAAGGGTCGCTTCGAACTCGGTATGTTCGATCCTGCTGAGATGCTCCCATGGGCAAACCTCGGTGAGGATGTGATCAGCAGCGAAAGCAATCACCAGCTGGCTATCCAGGCCGCTCGTGAATCTATGGTATTGCTTCAGAACAATGGTATTCTTCCATTGAAGAAGTCGCTCAGGAATATTGCTGTCGTTGGTCCTAATGCCGATGATGTGGCACTCCTCAATGGTAACTATGGCGGTACTCCAACCAAGGCGCATGAGCGTTCGCTCGTTCAGGGTCTTCGTGATTACCTTCCTGGTACCAACATCATCTACAACCAGGCTTGTGACCTACAGGACGAGTATAACACCTTCTACTATCTGCCAAAGATGAACGATGGCCAGGGTGTGAAGGTAGAATTCTTCGAGAACAAGCAGATGGCTGGTGAACCTGCTAAGGTTCAGTATATGACCAACCGTCTTAACTTCAGCACTTTCGGTGCCTGGGGATTTGCAGAAGGCGTTAACTCTGATTCCATCTCTGTGCGTATCTCTGGTAAGTTCACTGCTGACTTCACTGGCCCGATGAGCTATACGGTTGGTTCAGACAATGGTTACGTGCTCAAAGTCAATGGCCAGGTCGTAGAAGAAATGAAGCAGGGTCAGAGCCGTCGCTTCGGTTTCCGTCGCGCTCCTGAGTACAAGACTTTCGAGGTAGAGAATGGCAAGACTTACGACGTAGAGATAACTTACAGCCGTGGTAGTGGTCCTTTCGCGATGCTCAACGCAGATATCTGCCAGCGTAAGCTCAACGACTTCTCTGAGGTCATCACACAGGTGAAAGATGCAGACGTGATCATCGTCATTGGTGGTATCTCTGCTCAGATGGAAGGTGAGGGTGGCGATAAGGCCGACATCGAGTTGCCAAAGGTACAGCAGCGTCTCCTTAAGGCGATGCACGATACAGGTAAGCCTGTCGTAATGGTCAACTGTTCCGGTTCTTGTATTGCTTTCGGTAGCGTACTTGGTCAGTTCGATGCTTTACTACAGGCCTGGTATCCTGGTCAGGGTGGCTCACAGGCATTGGCTGAGGTCCTCTTCGGCGATTACAATCCGTCGGGCAAGTTGCCAGTGACTTTCTATGAGAGCAACAATGATCTGCCAGACTTCCTTGACTACAGCATGGAGAACCGTACCTATCGTTACTTCCAGGGCAAGCCGCTCTACGCTTTCGGTTATGGTCTTTCATACACCACCTTCGGTTATGGCCGGGGTAAGCTCTCTGCTGCAACCATGAAGAAAGAGGGTCAGGTAACCCTCACCGTTCCGGTTAAGAATACGGGCAAGGTAGCAGGAGAGGAGATCGTTCAGGTCTATATCAAGAGCCTCGATAACCCAACTGCACCCCTCAAGGAACTCAAGGGATTCGCTAAGCTCAACCTCAAGCCAGGAGAGACTCAGAATGCCGTAGTCACCCTCAATGGCGAGTCGTTCCAGTACTATGACGAGCGCATTGATGAGCTTTCAACTCGTGCTGGCCGCTATAAGATCCTCTATGGCAGTTCTTCGCTTGAGAAGGATCTGCAGGAGTTGGATCTGAAGGTGCTTTGATAGCTCACAAGGCTTTTTGAGCATTTAGGGATTTTAAGGGATCTTAAGTGACTCTAAGGGATTTTAAGAGACGATAGTACTCTTTGACCAAAATCCTTTTCCCGATGTCATGTATCAAATTTTTCGCGAATCTGACACTAATGTCCCTAGTTTCCCTTGTATCCCCTTAATCCCTTGTATCCCCTTAAAAAACCACATTACCTATTTTATATACAAAGCTATGAAAAAAATTGCTTCACTTCTGCCACTTTTGGCACTGGTTGCATGTCAGAATGCACCAAAAGAACTTCCTAATCCTGTGCTGACCATCGAAGGCGGTCAGGTACAGGGTGTGTTTGCTGATGATCATCAGGATGTCTATGTCTATCGTGGTATTCCTTATGCAGCACCCCCTATCGGAGAACTTCGTTGGAAAGAACCACAGCCAGTAGTGGCTTGGGAAGGTGTAAAGATTGCAGATCAGTTCGGACACCCTGGTTATCAGTCGGTTCATTATCCTGGTGGTTACACCACCGAGTGGGGATATGGCGATGAGGCTCCACAAAGTGAGGACTGCCTCTATCTGAATGTATGGACCAAGGCTCCAGCTAATCCAGAAGCAAAGCTGCCAGTAGCGCTGTGGATCCATGGTGGCGGCTATCGTGAAGGTTGGGGTTCAGAGCCAGAGTTCGATGGCCAGGAATGGGCAAACAAGGACGTTGTACTTG
>DCIF01000077.1:1291-2397 GCA_002315795.1 Bacteroidales bacterium UBA1733 | reverse complement strand
TCGGCGTCTTCGGCTTCCTGACGCACCCGTTGCTCGATGCTGAGAGTCCTCATGGCGTATCGGGTAACTACGGTATCCTCGACCAGATCGAAGCCCTCAAGTGGATCCGCAAGAACATTGCACAGTTTGGTGGCGATCCAGACAACGTGACTATCTTTGGCCAGTCAGCAGGTGCTGGTAGTGTCAAGACCGTCTGTGAGTCTCCTTTGGCTCGTGGTTACTTCCAGCGTGCTATCATCATGAGCGGTGGCGGTATCACCATCCCAGATCCAAATGCTCCAGCAGTCGAATTGCCACGCAACTCTATCTTCCGCAACATGACTATGGCAGAGGCTGAGCAGGAGACTAAGAAGGTGCTCGACTGGGCCGGACTTACTGATCTCGAGAAGATGCGTAAAGCCAGCACCGAGACCATGTATGCGCTCAATAACATCTATAATATGGCTACTGGCACCATGGGTGTAGTGACCATGCGTCCTATGGTCGATGGCTACGTAAGCCTCGAGTCTTTTGACGATGCTGTGATGGATGGTTCCGTAGCAGACGTACCTTATATGATTGGTTATACCCTCAATGATTTGGGCAACATGGGCAAGGGCATCGCAGATTTCTGTCGCGTTCGTAACGAGAAGGGAACTCCAGCATGGGCATACGAGTTCGCTCGTCCATTGCCAGATGATGGTTCACATCCTGAGGTTTCCGTTCGTCTGAAGGGTGCTTTCCACTCGTCTGACCTCTGGTATGTCTTCAAGTCGCTCAAGCATTGCTGGCGTCCTTGGACCCAGGGTGACTGGGATCTCTCTGAGAAGATGCTCACCGCATGGACCAACTTCGCTAAGTACAACGATCCTAATGGACCTGCAGAGGGAATCTGGACTCCTTGCACAGCAGAGAATCCAAACTTCATGCTCTTCAAGCTCGATGCACAGGATGCAGAGAACTCCGAGATGGGTGAGCCTTTGGTTCCTTAATCTAAGGGATTTTAAGGGATCTTAAGTGACTCTAAGGGATTTTAAGAGACGATAGAACTCATGATCCAATATGTCACTTCGATTACGAGTAATAATACTGTAGTCCCTTAATATCCCTTCAAATCCCTTAATATC
>DCIF01000077.1:0-1161 GCA_002315795.1 Bacteroidales bacterium UBA1733 | reverse complement strand
TTACTTCCAGTCCTGGCGCTTTCTGCAGCAACACTCGTTCCTGCTAGTGCCCAGAAGATGAAAGCCCCTCAGGGAGGCAAGCAGATCAGTGATGAACTTATTGGTATCTTCTTCGAGGATATCAGTCAGTCGGCTGATGGTGGCCTGAATGCACAGCTGGTGCAGAATGGCTCATTCGAGTACAATCCTACTATTCGTGACGGTTACGGTCCTGGTACCGCTTGGCGTCTCGTTCGTCAGGGTCACTCAGCTGGCTACTATGATGCTGCTACAGAGTCATCAATTCATGCCAACAATCCACACTACATGCGTGTAGTCATTGAGCGTGTAGTAACCGATATGCCAGATTTCGATGGTACTACCGGTGTTGGTATCCAGAACGACGGTCATGACGGCATCGTGCTCAAGAAAGATGCTACTTATCATTTCTCTGTATTCCTGCGCAATCCAGATGGTAAGGCAAAGAACGTGAAGGTCACTCTCGGCGGCATGAAGGCTCCTGAGGCTGATTCGCCAGGTCCAAAGTGGCCAGTTCCTTACACCGTTGCTGAGAAGAAGTTCCGCACCAATACCACCAACTGGCACAAGTATGAGTTCGATCTCGTTTCAACAGAGGACGTAGAGATGGGTAACCTCCAGGTCGTATCTGAGACTGAAGGTATCCTCGACATCGATATGGTGTCTTTGATCCCAGCAGATACCTACAAAGGCCACGGCCTTCGTAAGGACCTCGCTGAAGCTCTCGAGGCCCTTCATCCTAAGTTCATGCGCTTCCCTGGTGGTTGTGTAGTTCATGGTGGTGGTGATGGCTTCTGGAATACCTATCGTTGGAAGGAGACTGTAGGTCCTAAGGAGACACGTCGTCAGATGAAGAACACTTGGGGTTATGGTCAATCAATGGAACTCGGTTACTTTGAGTATTTCCAGCTCTGCGAGGATATGGGTGCGGCTCCTGTACCTATTCTCCCTTCAGGTGTCAGCTGCCAGGGTGTCAACGGTGGTTGGAACTTCCCACAGAAGCAGAACCAGTGGGCCGTACCTATGGAGGATATGGACGAATGGGTCAACGAGGCACTTGACCTCATCGAGTGGGCAAACGGTGACGTTACTACCAAGTGGGGTAAGGTTCGTGCAGATGCCGGTCACCCAGAGCCATTTGGC
>DCIF01000055.1 GCA_002315795.1 Bacteroidales bacterium UBA1733 | reverse complement strand
CCTTGGCTATTAGGCATATTGCAAAGCTGATTGAGACGATTGCAGAAAGCCACAGCATCTTCGTACCAGACGTTATAAGCCGGATAGTTATCACCCAAGCCTACTCTGCAATACCATGCACTGTCCTGTCTGGTATTGGCATCGATACACTGACGGCCACTTGGCCACTGACCCATCACAGCCATCCACTGTGCTTGTGTAACCTCGTAGGTACCGATATAGTAGTCGTTTGGCATATTCATCTCAGTTACCGGACCCACCCAAAGGTGGCCATTGTCTGTACCCGTAGAGGTAGGCATCTTATGGATCAGAAGGAAACGGATGGTATCAACCTTGACCACACCATTGCCCATCGTGTGACGGTAGGCCTTCTTGTCAAGAATGTGCAAATAATCAACGTAGGCGTTGTTCTTAATCGTATGCAAGTAACCATACTGATCGGTCACCTCGGTGATCTTCATTGAGTCAACATTGCTCGAAAAATTGCCTGAATAATTGGCGCGTGTTGTGACGTAAGACTGTGCACCCATATAAAACTGGCAACTCTCGACCTTGACCATATTGTCAATCAGTTGAGTGATGGTCTGTCGCTGTTGGTCATTGAGCGAGGTACTAAGCGAAATCTCTCCGACAGAAAGGCGAACCTTCTCATAAGGGGTAGAAGGATCATCAGCATCACATGCACTCACAGCAAACAAAAATAGCAAAACACTTATTGCGTAAGAAAATCTGTTCATTCAAATAAAACGTTAATATGGGCGCAAAGATACTAAAAAAAAGGGAACTTACCAATTTATTGGTCAAATTTTAGAAGTTTTTTAAATCAATTTTGTTTTTTCAATATAAAAAGTTTATATTTGCATGCTACATTCTAAGACTCACAATGATCAAACTGGATAAAAATAAGCCCCTCAACATTTACAGAGCCTCGGCAGGTTCTGGCAAGACACATCTGCTCACCGGATTTTACATCAAACAGCTTTTTGAACCGGAACTACCATCAGAGACGCACCCAAACGGCATGAAGTTCAGCGAAATTCTGGCCGTCACATTTACCAATAAAGCTACAGCCGAGATGAAGGGGCGTATCATAGACCAGTTGCATAAACTAAGTCAAAATCCAGAGGAATCAGACTACTGGGAGGATGTGAATCCGGGAGGCAAAAAGACAGCAGGACAGATCAGCAGAAAAGCGAAGGAACTGCTCACTCAAATACTGAATGACTATGCCTCGTTCAACATCAGCACGATAGATAGTTTCTTCCAGAAGGTGGTGAGAAGTTTCGCACGAGAACTCAATGTTTCAGGTAATTACGAGATAGAGATGGATATGGACAAAGTGCTAGATGCCACCCTCTCAAATTTCCTTGACAAACTCGACGAGAAGCACCAGAAAAGCGTCTTTGAATGGTTGATAGAATTCTCAAAAAAACGCAGTGAAGAAGGCGCAGGATGGGACTTCCGTGAGCCTCTGCTAAAGATGGCTAAGCGGGCGCTAAGCAGCGAAGAATATCGCAATCACAGTGACAAGATCAAGGCGTTTACAAGCAATAAGGAAGCACTCAGCACATATGAGAATATGCTGAAAAGCATCCGTCTGGATTGGAGAAAAAATGTCAAACTATTGGGTCAGGAAGGATTAGACACGCTAAGCCGATTCGGACTTGAGCCTGAGGATTTTGCCTATAAATTCCCTATAATCTTCAGGGACTGGGCCAACTATGAGCATGGTGCAGTGAATTTTCCTGGCAATAGACTGATAAATGCTTCAGAAGATGAGAACAGCTGGTTTAGCAAAAAAAGCGAGTATAGTAGAGGGTTAGGAGAAGAGGCAACAGCAGCTATAAAAGACCTTTTTGAGCGTTGTGCAGAGCACTTTAAAGGCAAGCCTTATAAACTTTATTGCACAGCTATAGCCATTGAGAAAAACCTCTACGAGCTGGGCATTATGGCCAATATTGACGAGGAACTGCTAACCTATTGCGATGAGCAGAATATGATGTTGCTAAGTTCGACCAACGAGCTGCTTTCTAGATTGATAGGTCCTGACGATGCACCGTTTATATATGAGAAAACAGGAACGAAACTCAAATCCTATATGATTGATGAGTTTCAGGACACTTCGGGCATGCAGTGGAATAACTTCAGACCACTCATTGACAATGCGCTGGGTCAAGGCTATCAGAATCTCATCGTGGGAGACGTGAAGCAAAGCATCTACCGATGGCGTGGCAGCGACTGGGGATTGCTTGACTCACAGCTGAACAGTTATCTGCCGCAGATGCACCAGGAGGATAAAGAGGCACTGCGAACCAACTGGCGTTCGCTGCCAGCCATCGTAAACTTCAACAACGATTTTTTCAAAGCCACAGCCGAAGCTCTGGACTCTCTGACCAACACTACACAGGTTTCTAGAATCTATAAAGATGTGTATCAGAAACTTCCGAAGAAGCGCGAGGGAGAAGACGCGCCACAAGGCCTGGTGCATATTGAATTTCTAAGGCCGACAGACGAGGAAGGTAACGAACTCTCAAAACCCAACACCGATCAGTATAAAGACGAGGCAATGCGACGTCTGCCAGAGCAGATCATCAGGCTGCAGCAGCATGGATTCAAGCCTAAGGATATTGCCATTCTGTGCCGCAAGAAAAGTGAGTGCTGCAAGGTAGCCGAGACACTGCTGGCATACCGACAGGAGCATCCACAATGTCCGTATGGCATGGATATTATCTCGAGTGAAGCTCTCCAGATCTCTTCACGACCTTCGGTCAAGACGGTGATCAACATCATGCGACATCTGCAGAATCCAGAGTCGGGAATCATGCAAATGGTAGCAGTTACGAGTTTCTATCAGCTGGAAGGAAATACTGCTGATGAAGCGCTTGAACTGTTCTTCAACCGAGAAAAGTCAGGAGACCCTTTTGAGACACTATCGGCGCACCATCCACTCTATGAACTAACAGAACAGATTATCGGACATCTGCCACAGGCGGTGCAGACAGCGGACGCTCCTTTCCTACAGGCTTTCCGCGACCAGATTCTCTCTTTCACTGGCTCACAGGGCGCTGACCTTTCGGCTTTTCTACAGTGGTGGGATCAGTCGGGCAACACACAGAGCATCGCCACTCCTGAAGGCCAGGATGCGATTCAGATCATGACCATACACAAGTCTAAAGGTCTGGGTATGCCCGCGGTGATTCTGCCGTATGCATCCTGGGAGATGGATCTCGATATGACACACGG
>DCIF01000136.1 GCA_002315795.1 Bacteroidales bacterium UBA1733 | reverse complement strand
TTGTAGCTCTTCGCAGTGCTGGTGCCTACGGTCAGATTATGGCTTCGAACTATAACTGCCGCCGAATTCCTGCATCGCTGGTGCTTTAATGCACTGGCGATGTCGCCATCTATGCACATACCTTATATAATAATGTGTCGAATCTGTTGTCTTTTGTTTTGGGTAATGGTTGCTGTCAGTCTTCCAGCACAGGAATTGGCTGATAGCGCTTATCATGTGCCTATGACTGCAGGTCAGATGCAACAGTTGCGTAAGAGTGTTTCACGTTCATGGTGGCGATCTATCAGCACTTCTGGTAAGAAGAGCATTCGTCGTGGCAATGTGTCAAAAGCAAAGCAGAGTGCCGATTCCCTAAGACGCGAAGTCATGAATGCGCCATTGCCCGACGTGACAGAGGCTTATCTCTATGATATGCGTCTGCCACTGGTGAGCTCCGGTATCGTGGCCGATACGACTACCTTGCATCTGGATGCGTATATGGCTACGATGGATAGCTTATCGGCAAAAGCCGATCATATCCTTCGTGGTTTCGAACATCATTATGATGACCTGCAGCTGATGGAGAAAGAACGTCATGTGAGCAGGTTCGCTTATGCATCTGCAGATCCACGAAGATTCGATTACGCTCGCAGGAAGTTTGATGTACCGACACAGGAGAGCCAGATCATTGACACCAAAAACAATGTCCTGACCACTCGTCTGGTGGATGAAGCAGAACTCGATCTTGGAGATGCAACGCTCGAAGGTTTCGGACAGTCGATGATCCTCAAAGCGGATAAATGGCATTGGAAAGGTGATCATACCTTGCAGATGCAGCAGACTGCGCTTTCGGACAACTGGTATAAGGGAGGTGAGAACAACATGTCAGTGAGCAGTGAGCAGAAGATTGTCATTAACCGATATGATGAGAATGCGAAGACGACCTTTGACATGACCGTAGATCTGAAACTCTCTGGTTACTATACGACTGCAGATACCATCCATGCCATGAAAGTATCTGATAACGTATTTTCATTAGATATGAAATACGGCTATAAGGCCTGGAAGAAATGGTATTATTCATCGCAGATTTATGCTAAGACCCCGGTTTTCGACCAGTATCAGTCAAACAGCAAGGTGACGAAGGCTACCTTTCTCTCACCATTGGAGGTGAACCTGTCTGTCGGTATGGATTATAAGTACACTTCTCCGAGTAAGAAGTTCGTATATTCGCTGATGCTGGCACCTTTATCCTATAACTTGAAGTATGTGCGCGATGATCGCGTAAATCCGGTGAGTTATGGAATTGCCGAAGGAGACTTTACTAAGCATGAGTTCGGTTCAACGATGACCAGCAAGCTCGACTGGAAGATGGGTCAGAACGTATCGTGGTCCAGTCGCTTGTATTGCTTCACCAGCTATTCTTCGGTACTGGTAGAATTCGAGAATACTTTCAATTTCAATATCAGCCGATTCTTTTCGGCACGAATCTATGCTTATCCACGTTTCGATGATTCGAGTGATAACCGGATTCAGATCAAAGAAATGCTGACTTTTGGCTTCAGTTACCAGTGGTAATTTATTGCGTTAATTAAGAGAAAATTGTTTTCCTCATGGGAGATGTAGATATCAGGCGTGGCTTGCAAGACCTTTGGAACTTGCTAACCGATGCACAGCGAATGGAGATGATGGATAATGCCATCGTCCAGACATATCGTAAGGGAGAGTCAATCTATACGGTCGGAGAAGAGTCTGTGTATCTGGTTTGTATGCTCAAGGGACGTGTGAAACTTGAGAAACTCGGTATCGGTGGCCGAATGCAGATCATGCGAATGTTCCGCCCTGGTGACAACTTCGGCTATCGCAGCTATTTTGCTGTGCAGGAACATGTGACCGAGGCCGTTGCGATGGAGACCACACAAGTGGCATTGATCACAATGAATCTCATTGAGCGCATCTGCATGGAAAACCCGAAGTTAGCGATGTATTTTGTCAGGAATCTGGCCACTGATCTTGGTGCCAGTGATGAACGAACCGTCAACCTGACCCAGAAACATATCCGTGGCCGACTGGCAGATTCTATCGTCTTTCTGATTGACAAATATGGCTTTGAAACTGATGGTGAGACCATCAACGTGCCACTGTCAAGAGATGACCTGGCTGCGCTTTCGAACATGACCACATCAAACGCTATCCGTACGCTGGCTACCTTCGTAAAAGAGGAAATCATTGAGCTGGAGGGACGCAGGATCAGAGTGCTGAATCGTGACAAATTAAAGCGCATCAATGCGAATGGATAATCAGTTTGTGAAAAAAAGAATAAATCGGGTGATATTTCATCCGATTTTTTTGTTTTTCTCGGAATAATCAGTATATTTGCAGCGCTAACTATGTCTTGATACGAATAGCGAAAAAACAGTTTAATTCCACACATAATTTTAAAGGAATGATTAGAAAAATCCTTATTGCCAATCGTGGTGAGATTGCCATCCGTGTGATGCGAGCCTGCTACGAGATGGGCATTCGCTCGGTGGCCGTCTATAGTGAGGCCGACCGTACGAGCCGTCATGTGCTCTATGCCAACGAGGCTGAGTGCATCGGCCCGGCACCTTCGAACGAGAGTTATCTCTGTTATGATAAGATTATTGAGGCCGCCAAGAAACATAAGGCAGATGCCATCCATCCTGGTTACGGCTTCCTGTCAGAGAATGCTGAGTTCGCACGTCGTTGTGAGGAGGAAGGAATCATTTTCATCGGTCCGAACCCTCAGACGATGATCGATATGGGAGATAAGATTCAGGCTCGCCGACACATGATAGCGGCTGGTGTTCCTGTTGTGCCAGGAACACAGGACCAGCTGAATTCTCCAGAGGAGGCTGTCGGTGTCTGCAAGGCCATTGGTTTCCCGGTCATGATCAAGGCCTCTATGGGAGGCGGTGGCAAGGGTATGCGTCTGGTGCATCGTGCTGAAGATGTCGTTGAGGCTTACAACACCTGTAAGTCTGAGGCGATGTCTGGCTTTGGTGACGATACGGTTTATATTGAGAAGTTCGTGGAGGGACCACACCATATCGAGTTTCAGATCTTAGGCGATAAACACGGCAACGTGATCCATCTGGGAGACCGTGAATGCTCGGTACAGCGCAGACATCAGAAGGTCGTAGAAGAGTCTCCTTCACCATTTGTCGATCCGGAACTTCGTCAGAAGATGGGAGCTGCTGCTGTGGCTGCTGCTAAGGCTGTGGGATATGTAGGTGCCGGTACGATTGAATTCCTCGTCGATAAATATAAGAACTTCTACTTCCTTGAGATGAATACTCGTCTGCAGGTAGAGCATCCTATTACCGAAGAGGTCGTCGGTTTCGACCTTGTCAAAGCTCAGATTGCTATTGCTGACGGACAGGTATTGCCAGTGAAACAGGAGGATATCGTACAGCGTGGACATGCTATCGAGTGCCGTATCTGTGCTGAGGATACAGACAACAACTTCCGTCCGGCTCCTGGTGTCATCTCTCGTCTTGTCGAACCTCACGGACCTGGTATCCGTATCGACTCGGCAGTCTATGAAGGCTACGAGATTCCGATGTACTACGATCCGATGATTGGCAAACTCATCGTCTATGCTACTACACGACAGTATGCCATCGAGCGTATGCGTCGAGCTCTCTATGAGTACAAGGTAGCTGGTCTGGTAACCAATATCCGCTATCTGCGTCGTATCATCGATGTGCCACAGTTCAAGGAGGGGAACTATGATACCTCATTCATCGAGACCAATCAGGAGCGTCTGCGTCCTCGACCAGGTTTCAAGAATGACTCTGAAGATATGGCCATCATTGCCGCTTACATTGATTACCTCATGAACTATGAGGAGAATAAGGGAGATGGCGTCAACGAGAACAGTTCAGCTCTCAATCGCTGGAGAGCATTCGGATTACAAAAGGGAGTGCTGAGGGTGTAATATAATAACAAGGAATTTAAGGAATTAAAAGAATTATGATAGATGATATATCAGGAAGAATCATATAATATTTTGGGAGCTGCGTTGGCGGTCCATAAGTATTTAGGATGTGGATTCTCTGAAAAAGTATATCAGGATGCTTTGGAAGTCGAGTTTAAAAACCGAGATATCCCTTATGTTCGTGAATGTCCATATAGTGTAAACTATAAAGGAATAAAACTGAAAACTGAATTTGTTCCGGATTTTGTTTGTTATAACAAAATTATAGTTGAACTTAAAGCCATCAAAACAATGGAAGAAGTCTTTAAGGCACAGGCAATAAACTACGGACGTGTGGGAGGTTTTAAGCTGTCTATATTGCTGAATTTTGGATTAGAATCATTAACAAAAGAATTCTTTCCAATTTATTCTAACTTGTAAAATTCCTTTAATTCTTTCAATTCCTTGTAAAAGTAATATCTCATGGAAATACAAATAGGAAATAGATTGGCCGAAGCTACTCTGTTGAGTAAGGAAGGCAATAATGTGTCGATAGAGATCGATGGTAAGGTCTATAATGTAGATATCTGTATGTTTGCCAATGGCCAGGTGTCGATTCTCAATAATGGCATCTCATACAATGCTACTCTCATCAAAGGTGAGACCGGCAAGCACTATCGTGTAGGTCTGAACTATTCGAACTATGAAGTCGATATGCTCGATAGTCAGGCCAAGTACATGCGTATGCGTAAGAAGGCTGACTCAGAGAAGCAGGCCGATAAGATCAAGGCTCCGATGCCATGTAAGATCGTGAAGGTCTATGTCACTCCAGGTCAGGAACTCCAGCCAGGAGACATTGTCCTGACCATTGAGGCCATGAAGATGCAGAGTAACATTTCTGTCACAGAGGCATGCAGCGTATCTGAGGTGAAATGTGCAGAAAATGACTCGGTAATGGCAGACCAGGTGCTGGTGACCTTAAAATTAAATTGATAATTCATAATTGACAATTCATAATTATGGCTGAACCAAAGAAGCTCTCTGTCAGAGAGCGTATAGATATTCTTCTCGACAAGGGAACATTCGTCGAGGTAGATAAATATGTAAAGCATCACTGCACCAACTTCGGCATGGAGAAGAAGAAGGTGGCTGGTGATGGCGTAGTGTGTGGTTATGGCAAGATCGACGGTCGTGTCGTTTTCGTCTATGGCTTTGATTTCGCGGTTCTCGGTGGTTCGCTTTCTGCCGCTAATGCTGCTAAGATCGCTAAGGTGCAGGATGCAGCGCTGAAGAATGGTGCACCAATCATCGGTCTGAATGATTCGGGTGGTGCGCGTATTCAGGAAGGTATCGAATCCCTTTCTGGCTTCGGAGATATCTTCTATCGTAATGTGATGTCTTCAGGCGTCATTCCTCAGATCTCTGCTATCATGGGTCCTTGTGCTGGTGGCTCATGCTACTCTCCAGCTTTGACCGACTTTATTCTGATGGTGCGCGAGGAGGCTCAGATGTTTATCACTGGTCCTAATGTGGTAAAGCAAGTAACCCAGGAGGAATGCGATAAGGAGACCCTCGGCGGCGCTGACGTACACAGCACCAAGTCTGGTGTCTGTCAGTTTGTATGCGATAGTGATGAGGAGTGTCTGATGACCATTCGCGAGCTCATCGGTTTCCTGCCAAACAATAATATGGAGGATGCACCTATGCATCCTGTAACCGATGAGGTGAACCGTGAGTGCCATGAGTTGGAAGGAGTAGTTCCTGCCGATCCTAATATCCCTTATAATATCAAGGATATTATCGAGCCGATCTGCGATCATCAGTATTTCTTCGAGATCGCTCCAAATTTTGCCAAGAACATCGTTGTCGGCTTTGGCCGTATGGCAGGACGTACTGTTGGCTTCATTGCTAACCAGCCACAGGTACTGGCAGGCGCTTTGGATATCGATGCTTCTGAGAAGGGTGCACGCTTTGTCCGCTTCTGTGACTGCTTCAATATTCCTATTGTGGCTATCGAGGATGTGCCAGGATTTATGCCAGGTCTCAATCAGGAGCATGGTGGCATCATCCGTCATGGTGCTAAGTTGCTTTATGCATTTGCTGAGGCTACCGTGCCAAAGATCACGCTCATCACTCGCAAGGCCTACGGTGGCGCATACATCGTGATGAACTGCAAGCAGTTAGGTGCTGATGTCAACCTCGCATACGAGTCCGCAGAGATCGCTGTCATGGGTGCCAAGGGAGCTGTATCTATCCTCTATCGCAAGGAGACTCCAGAACAGCAGCAGGAGCGTATCAAGGAGTATGAGGAGAAATTCTCTAATCCGTACTGCGCTGCGGAACTTGGTTACATCGATGACATCA
>DCIF01000065.1:12154-12828 GCA_002315795.1 Bacteroidales bacterium UBA1733 | reverse complement strand
TACTTAATCATCTTAGGAACAACCTCCTCTACGGTGCCGTTGATTACATAGTCAGCGATGGTGTTGATAGGAGCGTTTGGATCATTGTTGATAGAGATGATGATGCCAGAATCCTGCATACCTGCAATGTGCTGGATAGCACCACTCACACCACAAGCAATGATGAGCTTTGGACGAACGGTGATACCGGTCTGACCGATCTGACGATCATGATCAGCGAAGCCAGCATCGACAGCAGCACGTGAAGCACCGACCTCAGCGTGGAGCTCCTTAGCAAGTTCAAAAAGCATATCAAAGTTCTCACGTGAACCGACACCGAAACCACCGTCGATTACGATAGGAGCGCCCTTCAGGTTGTGCTTGGCTGCCTCAACGTGACGGTCAATCACCTTGACTACATACTCAGCCTCTGGCACATACTTAGCCACATCGTGACGGATCACCTCGCTCTTGTAGTTATCATCGAGAATCTCCTTCTTCATAACACCCTCACGCACGGTAGCCATCTGTGGACGGTGCTCAGGGTTCACGATAGTAGCCACGATATTACCACCGAAAGCAGGACGAATCTGCATGAGCTTGTTGTCGAAGTGCTTGATGATAGGCTTCTTGTTCTCATCGAAACCACAGTTCATATCGAACTCATCAATCTCGAGCTCAGTACAGTCAGCAGT
>DCIF01000065.1:1610-12058 GCA_002315795.1 Bacteroidales bacterium UBA1733 | reverse complement strand
GGATCCTCCTCCTTGAAGAGGTTCACCAGCACTGCGGTGTGTGGATTAGAAGTGTAAGGGAAGAGACCTGGCGCATCGAAAACATGCACCTTGTCAACACCGTATTTCATCACCTGGTTCTCTACGCCATCAAGGCCAGCACCAGCGATGATACATTCCAACTGTACGCCAAGAGTATTGGCGAGCTTGCGGCCCTTGGTAAGGAGCTCGAGGCTCACATCCTTAACGGTGGTACCCTCGATTTCGCAATATACAAATACGCTATTCATATTCTATGAATGAGTTATTAGTTATAAGTTATTAGTTATTATCAGAGGATTAACCTAACTGATAACTACTAACTAACAACTTGGCGTTAGCCAATAATCTTTTCGTTCAATAATTCTACCATCAGGCCCTCTACGTCAGCATCGGCACCCGTCATGGTGCGGCTTTCCTTGGCCTTGAAAACGATGTTCTTGACAGTCTTCACATTGGTTGGCGAACCAGCCTTACCTACCTGCTTGAGGTCAGCCTCGATGTCAGCAGCACCCCACTGGGTGATGTTGAGGTAAGGCTTAGCAGCTACGAGAGCAGCCATTGCATCAGCCTGATCAGCTGGACGCTCTGCAGGTGCAGTAGCATTCTTATACTTCATGACGCGCTTTGCGTTGCGTGGACGACAAGGAGCAGCTGAACCATTAACGGTAACTACCAGTGGAAGTGGAGCAACTACAGTCTCAACACCGCCATCGATGTGACGCTTGATGGTAACCTTACGGGCAGCCTCATCTAACGAGAGGATCTCCTCTGCATAAGTAACCTGAGTCAGACCGAGCTTCTCAGCGATCTGAGGACCAACCTGAGCCGTATCACCATCGATAGCCTGACGGCCACCAAGGATGATGTCAAAATTACCAATCTTACGGATAGCCTGGCTGAGAGTGTAGCTTGTGGCCAAAGTATCAGCGCCACCAAGGCAGCGATCGGTTACAACATAACCAGCGTCAGCGCCACGATAGAGAGACTCACGGATTACCTCTGCAGACTTTGGAAGACCCATAGTAACCACAGAAATGGTAGAGCCAGGGAACTGCTCCTTGAGACGAAGCGCCTGCTCAAGTGCATTCAGATCCTCTGGGTTGAAGACTGCAGGAAGAGCCGCACGATTGACGGTACCTTCTGGAGTCATTGCATCAGGACCCACATTGCGTGTGTCAGGTACCTGCTTGGCAAGTACGATGATGTTTAATGCCATAATTTAAATAATGTATATATTATAACGAATTTATCAAATGAAACGCAACTTTACAGCAGCAAAGGCCGTAATTTCACGCTGCAAAGTTATGCAAAAAAACCTATATGACAAAACAATCTTTGCGCAAATCAGCCACTTACATGCCGAAAAGGCGCAAAAAAGGGCAAAATAGCGCCACTACACTGCACAAATTCGCAGTTCGTGTGCACTATTTTGCCATTTCAAAACTATATTTAATCCAGTTTTACTTCATTGACAAGCGTTTTACCATCAAGATAATCTTTCACATTCTGCAGTGTGGTCGTTGCAATGTTCCGGAGCGCCTCTCTAGTAAAGAAAGCCTGATGGCTGGTCACAATCACATTGTTGAATGACAGAAGTCTGGCGAGTGTATCATCTTCAATGATACTGTCTGAGATATCCTCGTAGAAATAGTCACCTTCCTCCTCATAGACATCGAGAGCGGCTGAACCAATGCGCTTTGACTTCAGACCCTCAATCAGATCTTCCGTATTAATCAACTGACCTCTACCTGTATTGACAATCATTACACCCTGTTTCATCTTTCCGATACTGTCCGCATTGATGACATATTTCGTTTCTGGTGTCAAAGGACAGTGCAATGTAATGATATCTGACTGTGCGAACAACTCATCGAGCGACACATATTTCATGTTATTGACCACAGCGAACTCTTCATCCGGATAAGGATCATAACCCAGGATCGTCATGCCGAAGCCAGAAAGCATTCTGATCAGCACCTTAGCAATCTTTCCTGTACCAATGATGCCAATGGTCTTACCAAACAGGTCGAAGCCTAACAAACCTTGCAGTGAAAAGTTAGCGTCACGCGTACGAGTTACTGCTCGTGGGATATGACGATCGGCAGCCAGCATCAGTGCCAGAGCAAATTCTGCAATGGCATGAGGTGAATAGGCAGGCACTCTAACCACCTGAATCCCGGCTTCCTTAGCAGCCTTCAGATCTACGTTATTGTAACCGGCACAACGTAGCGCAATGAGTTTGATACCCTGCTCTGCCATTGCCTTGATTACCTCTGCTGGTACAGGATCGTTCACAAACACACAGACGGCAATAGCACCTTGTGTCAGTGACACATTATCCATTGTTGGATGTGCCTTGAAATACTTCAGTTCGAAACCGAACTGCTCGTTCACCTTATCAAATGACTCCTGATCATAAGGCTTTGATCCAAATAAAACTATCTTTGCCATATTTCTTCAAATAAATATTTAGCAAGAAGAAACAGACTTTACGAATTCGCAAAGTACGTTATTTTAAAGTCAGAGTAACCACGCTGTGAGCAGGGATAGTAACAGTGAGCTTGCCATCCTTGCTGACCTTAGCACCATTAAAAGCTACAGTCTTGACATCCTCTGGATGACCGAAGTCATTATAGGCATGAACGTCCTTGGCAGTAATGATCTCACCATCGGCACCCTTGACCTTCATACCCTCTACGTTGAGGCTGATGACGTGCTGATTGGCAACATCCATGTTGGTGAGCGAGACGTGGATCACACCATTCTGGTCTTTTGATGCGGTATAGCTCACGGTAGGCACCTGCTCCTTGGCATTGACGCTGATATAGTTACAGGTCAGATCGCCTGGGATATGAGTTGCCTCCTTGTGTACGTTATACATCTTAAAGACGTGATAAGTAGGAGTCAGCACGCACTTGTCTGCAGGATTCTTCTCATTGGTCAGGATCATAGACTGAAGTACGTTAACCACCTGAGCAATGTTAGCCATCTTGACACGGTCAGTATATTTGTGGAAGATGTTGAGCGAAGAGGCGGCTACGACAGCATCGCGCATGGTGGACTGCTGATAGAGCCAGCCAGGGTTGGTGCCAGGCTCGACATTGAACCAGGTGCCCCACTCATCGAACATGATGGCTACTTTCTTCTCAGGATCATAGCGGTCCATCACTGAGGCATGGGCCTGAATGATATCCTCGAGTTCGAGCGACTTAGAGACGATCTCGTAGTAGTCCTGATCTGTAAAACTAAGAGCAGAACCCTTCTTCCCCATTGGGATACCAGTGATTGGATCATCTTCCGAACCCCAGTCACGCACAGCATAGAAGTGTACAGAGATACCGTCCATATTGTTACGGCACTCACGCATGGCGACATCCATCCAGTGTGTATCGCCACCATTAGCGCCTGAAGCAATACGGAACAGACGAGCGTCACCATAGTTGCGCGCATAGGTGTTATATCGTTTATATTCACCCACATAATATTCGATAGTCATGTTACCGCCACAGCCCCATGATTCATTGCCGACACCAAAGTACTTGACCTTCCAGGCTTTGTCACGACCATTCTTACGGCGGAGCTCTGCCATAGTGGAATTGGTATCAGAGTTCATATACTCTACCCACTTGGCCATTTCTTCAACAGTACCAGAACCGACGTTGCCCGAGATGTATGGTTCACAGCCAAGGAGCTCGCAGAGGTTGAGGAACTCGTGGGTACCGAATGAGTTATCCTCAACGGTGCCACCCCAGTTGGTATTGACCATGCGTGGACGATTCTCCTGCGGACCGATACCGTCCATCCAGTGATACTCGTCAGCAAAACAGCCACCTGGCCAGCGCATCACTGGGACCTCAAGAGCCTTCAGTGCCTCAAAAACGTCTTTACGATAACCTTCAACATTCGGGATATTCGAGTCTTTACCTACCCAGATGCCGCCATAGATACAACGGCCGAGGTGCTCGGCGAACTGGCCATAGATCTCCTTTGGGATGACATTGTCGGCCTGTGATGGATACAAAGTAAGCTGCACGTCCTGTGCGAAGGCTGCAAGGGGCACCGCTGCACCAAGAGCGAGTGTTGAAAGAATTTTTTTCATTAGATATAATGTGGTTTAATGATAGGAATCGGCGACAAAGGTAGCAAAAAAACTTGAATAATACAAATTAAACAGTGTATTTCTGTTATTTTTCTGCTTCATCTGCTTCTGGTTCCGGATTCACTCCTTTTTCAAGCTGCATGGCCTTCCACTGCAATGGTGGATACCCATATTGATCTTTGAAGGCCGAAGAGAAGTTGTTGGCGCGTGAGAAGCCAACGGCCTCAGCAATCTCGTTGATGGAATATGCATCGCGAAGGAGAAGACGTTCGGCCTGCTTTAGTCGAATATTACGGATGAAGTCGCGTGGACTCTGATTGGTAAGTTCCTTGAGTTTGCGATAGAGATGCACGCGACTGATACCGACGTCATCACATAGATCGTCAATCGAGAAGTCGGCATTCTTAATATTATTGTTCACGCATCGCATAATCCGTTCCATGAGTTTATCGTTAGCCGTACGCATCTCGATGTTGGCCAACTTGTCTTCCTGCACCTGTTTACCTTCAAATGAATTCTTGAGTTGTGAACGCGTCTTGACGAGGTTGAGTGCCATACGACGCAGGATCTCGATATAGAACGGCTTGGCAAGATAGGCGTCGGCACCGCTCTCAAGTCCTTCAATGTTCGACTCCTGATCGGCCTTGGCTGTAAGGAGTATGACCGGGATGTGATTGAGCGAGATATTCTGTTTGATGCGCTGGCAGAGTGTGAAGCCATCAACCATTGGCATCATAACGTCAGAGATAACCAGATCAGGTTTCTGCTTGAAGATGAGCTGCAGAGCCTCCTGTCCGTTGCTACACTCCTGAATATGGAAGTCGGCAGAGAGTTCACGACGCAGATAGCTACGAATCTCATCATCGTCATCGACCACAAGCAGGCGATACTTGGTGCGCGATGGTACACGAGTCTCTTCTTTTGATTCAGCGGCCTCTGGCATCGATGAGGCGAACGTCTCTTCTACCGTATTATCAGGACGTGTAACAGATGAGATCTCTTCTTTCTGCAGATGCGCCTTGCCCATAGGGAGAAGAACCGTAAACGTAGTACCCTGACCCTCTGCATTGTTCTCTGCTCGGATAGTTCCATGGTGCAGTGTAACTAACGAGCGTGTGAGATGCAGGCCAATGCCATTACCATCGGTTGAAAGATGTGCGGACTTAGTGCGATAGAAACGCTCGAAGATATGTTCAAGGTCTTCGGCCGGAATTCCTACACCATCGTCGCTCACTGCAATCTGTGCGAACAAAACACCCTGCTGCTGTATCTTTGAAACAGTCAGTGTGACATGCCCCCGATCAGGAGTATACTTGAAGGCGTTACTCAGCAGGTTGACAACAATCTTATTGAAATAGCCGGGATCGACCCACAGATGCATATCGTCTAAGCCCTCATGATCAAAGTAGAAGTCAATGTGCTTGTTCTCTGCAATTGGTCCGAAGAAGTCGCAGAGTTCCTTGAGCTGAGCCAAAATATCGGTCTCACAAAAGACGAGTTTCATCTGCTTGTTATCGATCTTACGAATATCAAGCAATTGGTTGGCTAGCTGCAAAAGCATACGCGCATTGCGGTGCATAGTTTGATAGGCCGACTGGCGTTCAGGGTCGGCATCCGTATTCATGAGTTTCTGCAGTGGACTCATGATGAGGGTCATAGGCGTACGTATCTCGTGCGTGATATTGGTGAAGAAACGTAACTTGGCCTCATCAATCTCATGTGCATGCTGCTGTAAGAGCATGGACTTACGAACCAAATACTGACGGCGGCGCGACCATACAATGAGTGCAATAGCCAGCACGATGAGCAACGCATAACAGCATTTAGCCAGAGGAGATTCCCACCAATCATAACGAATGATGATACTCACCTCTTCTGGCAACGACTCATTCTGGCCATCGGTCACTTTATAGCGGAATGTATAATGACCAGGCTGCAGTTCGCTAAACGATACGAGGTGGCTACCTTGTGGCAACGACGTCCAGTCACTGCCATTCATACTATACTGATAACGTACGATATCCGGATCCGTGAACTCGACCGTAGATAACTCTATGGAGAAACTGTTGTTGGCATGTGCCAGCTGGAATTCGTGAGCATCGTGCAAAGGACCTTCGATCACAGGTTTACCACCGGACAAAGTGCTGGCCTGTACAGGCTGACTGTTGAGATAGAAACCGGTGATGCGCACATGGCGCATTGCAACGATGTCGTGTACCTGTTCTGGCGAAAAGTAAGTGATACCGTAGGCGCCACCGAACCAAAGATATCCCTTTAGATCGGCGCAGCAGACGTTCTTTGAGAACTCGTTGCCTTGTAGTCCATCACCATCCGAATAGTTATTAAAAGTGCGACTATCAGGCATAAAATGCGAGAGGCCATGGTTAGTACCAATCCAAAGCGTATTGGCTTGGTCTCCGATAATGCTGTAAGCCGTATTGCCGGCCAACCCATCATTGACCGTATAGAACGTAGTGGAATCTGACGAGAGACTGAAGTTGATGAGACCCGTCGAACCACCGGCCCAGATACGGTGATCAGCATCCTCATAGAGCGAAAAGATGATACTTCGGTCAAAGACATGACGAGGCTGAGGGTGCTCCTGGTTGAGATCGAGCTCGTAAGTACCATCATAAGTACCAATCAGCAGATGATTGTCAGAGGTGACAAGCAAAGAGGTCTCCCAGAGGTTGATACCACTTTCGAACGAGAGTTCTTCAATGATCTTTTTATTCTTCAGATCGTAGCAGAAGAGTCCCCAACCGAGTGAAGCCACCCAGAGACGATGCTGATAGTCTTCAACAAAATTGTAGATACGTGTAGCTTGAATATCCTTTCGTCGGAAGAGCTGGCTACAACTGGTAAAACTTCCTGTGCGAGCATCAATACGGCCACAGCCCTCGTCGTAACTACCCACCCAGATAGTTCCTTCTGAATCTTCATAAAGGCTCTGGACAATAGCTGGCATAGTACCACCATCAGTGGTAGTATTATAATGATAGGAAGCTGAATTGTTCTGATGCAGACGGTAAAGGCCTTCACCATCGGTTCCTACCCAGATCTGGCCCTTGTTGTCAGACAGAAGCGAACTGATGCTACTACTGCCAATGAGGTTGGCCGAGGCTGATTGTGAACCGATATATCCGAAACTGCTCTCCTGCATCGGAATACGGGCAACGCCCTTGAGGAAAATAGCCATCCAAAGATCGCCATCGCGATCGCGCATGATCTGATGCACCTTAAGATAACGTGAGGAGAGCGCTGGCAAATCGACCACATAATCCGTAACAAGACCTGACTGTTCGTCGATCATCTTAAGACCGTTGCCATCAGTACCTATTAATATATGTGTAGGATCAAAGCGGAAGATACACTTGAGATTGGCGTTAGAGATACGTGTATTGTTAAGCTTATGCCAAGTGCGGTTCTCAGCATTGAGTTTATATAAGTCGTTGGAAGTAGTCTGAATGTAAATATCACCACCGGTGTCACGGATGACGCTCAGTGCTTCATTAAAAGGAGCAGCATCAGCATAACGCTCCACTTTATGTCCGTCAGGGAGTACACGATACACGCCATCGTTCATCTTATAACACCAGAGACTACCGTCCTTGGCCAGTTTGAGTTCTCCGGTCATACTGGGAGGAAAGCCTTCCCAGTCAGGAGCGACAAAGACCGGCACGTCTTCTCTGACCTCTACCTGACACGAAAGATTACCAGAAACATAAATATCTCCAGCAGGGGTCTGTGTGATATAGCTTGGAGAGGAGAGCAAGGGAGAGCCATCTTCGAAAGCACCAAGAATAGAGAAGTCATCGGTCTCACGACGATAGAGCTGCAGTCCCATATAATTACCGACGAAGAAGTGACCTTGCGCATCCTCGAACATATATCGCACGTAATTATGCGCCAATGAATGTTCATTGCCTTCCTGGTGCCTATAGATAGTGACCTTGGTACCGTCATAGCGGTTGAGTCCGTTTTCTGTGGAGATCCAGATCATGCCGTCACGATCCTGATAAATACTGTTGACAAGACTACTTGAAAGATTCTTATCAGACAGCATAAAGTTATAGGGTCTGGCCAATAAGGACAGACTCATAGCAGCTATTTGAATGAGCGTAATAAGCAAGAAACGCATAGGTAGTGTGTAATCGATTATTCTAGATGGGGGCAAAGTTAATAGATTTTTTCAACAAATTGGCAAAAATAGCTGATAAAAAGATAAAAATATACCATTTTGGAATAGTTTTCATACAAAAATGGTACAAAACAAGAGAAATTAAATTTGGAATAGAGCCATATTTTTTTGATACTGCTTTTTTTGTACTCCTTATAAAATAGCAGTATCTTTGCGTCGAATTTCTGGTTAAATTAGTACCACATTGGTACCATATAGCACAAGACTGACACTAGATTTCACACGATACCCCTCTTACTTGCAATATCTAAGAAAAACTATCACATTATTAATTTATAAAACTAACAAAATGCAAAGTACCATTTCGAAAATGAAATCCCTGTGGATTCTTTTCGCGCTATGCCTTTTCCCTGTATTGGCATTCGCACAGAACATTACTGCAGTTGGTACAGTCAATGACAACAACGGAGAGCCTATCCCAGGCGCCAGCGTAGTTGCCAAAGGCACCACCAACGGTGTAATGACAGACATTGACGGTAACTTCTCTTTGAAAGTTAACCAAGGCCAGACCCTCGTTATCTCGTACATCGGCTACGAGACTCAGGAAGTCAAGGCCGCTACCAAAATGACCATTACCCTCCTGGAGGACAACAAGCTCCTCGATGACGTTGTAGTAATCGGTTACGGTACACAGCGCAAGGAGGCTGTTACCGGTTCTGTAGCTTCGGTTAACTCAAGCAAGTTGATGGAAAACCCATCATCGAACATTACACAGTCTCTCCAGAATCGTGTGGCTGGTGTAGATATGCAGCAGACTAACTCTCAGCCAGGTGCTGAGATGCGTATCCGCATCCGTGGCCAGCGTTCACTTTCTGCTGATAACAACCCTCTCATCGTTCTTGACGGTATCCCATTCAACGGTAGCTTGCAGGACATTAATCCATCAGATATCAAGTCTATGGATATCTTGAAGGATGCCTCTTCAACCGCTATCTATGGTTCACGTGGTGCTAACGGTGTCATCATGATCACTACCAACAAGGGTTCTATGGGTTCACCTGCCAAGGTCAGCTACAATGGCTACGTTGGCTTCAAGACCCTCTTTGCTCGTTTCCCAATGATGAACGGTGATGAGCTCGCTGCTCTTCGCGACTATGCAGGCAAGTATCCTACAGATGGTCCAGATGAGAAGCGTGGCACTAACACAGACTGGCAGGATCTCCTTTATCAGACCGGTATTTCTCAGAGTCATGACGTCACCGTTTCTGGTGGCACCAATGGAGGCAGCTACAGCTTCGGTGCTGGCTACATGCATGATGAAGGCGTAGTTCCTACTCAGGCTTTCGACCGTATCTCTGTTCGTGCTAACATCGATCAGAAGATTGGCAAGTATGTACGCCTCGGCTTGACCTCTACCAATACCTACAATACTACCGATGGTACTCAGATTGGCCTTTACAGCGCACTTTCTGCTTCTCCACTCCTCGATCCATACAATGCTGATGGCACTGAGAAGGAGCGCCTGCAGTCGGCTGATGACTACCTCTATCCTCTCACCAAGAATCACCTCGACAAGATCGGTGAGAACTGGGTCAACGAGAACAAGACTCTCGGCACCTACAACACCGTATTCGCTGAGGTTGAGGCTCCATGGGTACCAGGTTTGAAATATCGTGTAAACCTCGGTCTCAACTACCGCGCTTCGAAGAACGGCAGCTTCACCGGCAAGGGTGTCAACGATGGCCAGAACCCTAACAACCCATCTTCTGCTTCACAGTCTCACACTGAGAACATCAACTGGGCAGTTGAGAATGTCCTCACCTACGACCGCACCTTCGCAGACAAGCACAACATCAACGTTGTTGGCATGTATTCTGCTGAGCAGACACGTTACACCCGTAGCAGCATGAGCGGCCGCAACATCCCTGCAGACTACTTCCAGTACTACAATATCGGTCAGGCAACAGACGGCATCACCGTCAGCCCAAGCGGCCAGAGCTACTGGCAGGCAGGCCTTATGTCATGGATGGGTCGTGTAATGTATGACTACGACAGCCGCTACATGGCATCAGTTACCCTCCGTTCGGATGCTTCTTCACGCCTTGCCAAGGGTCACCAGTGGCACACTTACCCAGCTGTATCTCTCGGTTGGAACGTGGCTCGTGAGAGCTTCATGGATGACGTTGA
>DCIF01000065.1:0-1496 GCA_002315795.1 Bacteroidales bacterium UBA1733 | reverse complement strand
AACTTCGGTGAGACAGGCTATGCTACCGGTTACTACACCAGCACCCTCGCTAATGAGGAGCTCGGTTGGGAGTATTCTGAAACCTATAACTACGGTATCGACTTCTCTCTCTTCAAGAATCGCTTGAGTGGTACTCTCGAGTACTATGTACAGAAGACCAGCGATATTCTTTTGAATGTATCTCTTCCTGGTTCTGCAGGTGTAGGCAGCTACATGGGCAACATCGGTAAGACCGAGAACAAGGGCTTCGAGATGACCATCAACGGCACCATCCTTGACAACTACAACGGCTGGACATGGGAGGCTGGCTTCAACCTTTCTGCTAACCGCAATAAGCTCACCGAACTCGCTTCTGGCGCTGATCGTGATGAGGGCAACAGCTGGTTCGTCGGCTATCCTATCGATGTACTCTATGATTATGAGAAGGAAGGTCTTTGGAACTCAGACGATCCTGACTACCAGTACCTCCAGACCCTTGAGCCAGGTGGTAATGAAGGTATGATCAAGGTTAAGTACACTGGCGAGCGTGACGCTACAGGTGCTCCTACCCGTGCCATCGGTTCGGATGACCGTCAGATCATCAGCCTCGAGCCTGACTTCGTAGGTGGTTTCAACACCCGTGTTGCCTGGAAGGGCATTGACCTCAACATCATCGGTGCATACCAGGTAGGTGGCAAGCTCGTCTCTACTCTCTATAGCGGCAGCGGTTACCTCAACATGCTCACCGGTCGTCGTGGCAACGTTAAGGTTGACTATTGGACCGAGAACAACAAGGGTGCTAAGTATCCAAAGCCAGGTGGTATCCAGGCAGGTGATAACGCTAAGTACGCTTCTACCCTGGGTCTCTTCGATGGCGGCTACTGCAAGATCCGCACCATCACCCTCGGCTACAACTTCGACAAGAAGCTTCTCAGCAAGACTGGTTTGAGCGCTCTCCGCGTTTACGCTACTGTCCAGAACCCATTCATCATCAGCTCTAAGTACTATGATGAGAGCGGCATGGATCCAGAGCCAAACTCAATGTCTAACAATGGTCAGTTCCACGCTGTCACCATGGGTGGTCATGCAATCCCAGTTGTCGGTACCAATGCTCCTGCAACCCGCAACTACCTGATCGGTCTTAATGTGACATTCTAAAACAAATCAGAACACAATGAAAACAATGAATATTTTCCGCATCTGCAGTCTGGCAGTGGTTTCAGCTATGACGCTGTCTTCTTGCTCAGATATTCTTGACGAGCAGCCACGCAGCAGCTACGATCCTACTTTCTTCTCGACTGAAGAAGGCGTAAAAGGTGGTCTGACCGCGCTCTACTCTCACTTGCGTAACATTTACGGCCAGGCTTATTACTACAATGCCTGCGAGACCGGTACCGATGAGTATACCTATGCCCAGTCGGCTGACGGCAACTTCAAGGATGCTGACCTCTCTGGTGCTGGCAACCTGACTCCAAGTTCCTGTCGTGCTGATGTTATCTGGGGCCAGTCATTCAGCG
>DCIF01000022.1:3553-5706 GCA_002315795.1 Bacteroidales bacterium UBA1733 | reverse complement strand
GACACCACAACAGTCAGCGTCAACACCACCATCGGCAACGTGCATCTGTGGTCGGCTTACGACCCTTACCTCTATCCGGTCCTGGTAGAGGCCGCAGGTGAAAAGTTTGAGTACCACACGGGATTCAAGCAGGTAGAGATTGCCGGTGAAGTGCTCAAGATTAACGACAAGAACGTAAAACTACGTGGCGTCAACCGCCATGACCATCATCCGGTGACTGGCCGGTACGTCGACCGAGCTACCTATCAGAAGGATATCGAACTGATGAAGCAGGCCAATGTCAACTTCCTGCGCACCTCTCACTATCCGGACGATCCTTATCTCTACGAACTCTGTGACCGATATGGCATCTTCGTCATGGACGAGGCCAATCAGGAAAGTCATGGCTATGGCTATTCGAACGACTATATGGGAGAACAGCCTGACTGGAAGGACGCACACGTTGACCGTGCTATTTCGCTCGTGGAGCGCGACAAGAATCACCCTTCGATCATGCTCTGGTCTCTGGGCAACGAGGGTGGCCATGGTCCGAACCTACAGGCCATGCGTGAGGCTATCGAGAACCTTGACAAGTCCCGTCCTGTCTTCTACGACTCGCCTGACCTACGCCATACCACCATCCATGATGACAGCTACCTATACCCTGACGATCTGCGTCAGCGCGCACAGGATGAAACCAAGATGCCTTTCATAATGCGCGAGTATGCGCATGCCATGGGCAATTCGATGGGTAATCTCAAAGAGTATTGGGATGTGATCTATGCCGATTCAAGCATCTGTGGAGCCGCTATCTGGGACTGGGTGGACCAAGGTCTATCTCCAGTGAAAAGTGAGGAGTCTGGTCAGAAGAAGGATTGGTTATATGGTGGCGACTTCGGTGACAAGCCAAACGATGAGAACTTCTGCTGCAACGGCATCGTCGCACCAGACCGCACACCTAATCCTCACTACTATGAGGTGCAATACGTCTATCAGCCGATCTGGTTCGACTATAAGGACGGACAAGTGGTCAAGACCAGTATGGATCCGTTTGTTAATGTGGAGGACTTCGACTATGAGGAAACCCGCGAGACGCACAACGGTGAGACACTCATCAATGTCTATGCCCGACTGAAGGAAGATACGCCTTGGGGAGAGAAAGGCTTCATCGTGGCTCGTGAGCAGTTTATTGAGGGCAGCTATGACTATATGAAGCTGATGGATTCTGACCATCAGGCTCCTCGTGTCCATGGCGCTGATGATACGATCCGCGTGGACTTTGACTCCGGTTATATCATGCTCAACGTGCAGGGTGCCATCACCGAAATCAACCGCGGTGGCAGGAATCTGCTTTATGCTCCGCTCGAACCCTACTTCTGGAAGGTGGAGAATGACAACCAGCGTGCAGCAGGATTCGCCAAGCGCGTGGCTGTCTGGGAGCATGCGGCGGAACAACGTAAGCTGAAGTCCATCGAACAGAAGTCCTCCAACTATATTAAGACGCTGACCTTCGTCTTCGAACTGCCTGTAGGGGCTGAGTACACACTGACCTATCACTTCAACTGGAAGGGTCAGATACAGGTCGAGGCCGACTACAAACCTACGGCGGCTGACATTGCACTGATGCCGAAATTCGGCATGCGCATGAAGCTCCCAGCCACCTATCAGCAGGTGCAGTGGTATGGACGAGGTCCGTGGGAGAACTATCCAGACCGCAAGCAGTCACAGTTCATCGGTGAGTATACATCAACAGTAGCAGATTTCGGCTATGACTATATCCGTCCGCAGGACAATGCCAACCGCTGTGACGTACGCTGGTTTACCTTGACCGATGGTCAGACACAGTTCTCCATCCAAGGCCAGCAGCCGCTCTGCTTCCACGTGTGGGACTATGCTGAGGAAGACCTCAACGTGAAGCATCCAAGCGAACTAAAGCGCGGTGACTTTATCAACGTCAACATCGACCTCAGCCTACACGGTGTAGGTGGTGCTGACACCTGGGGCAAGCGCACACTGCAGAAATACACGCTGCCGGGCACCTCCTCTTATCATTATTCTTATATTATTGACATCCAATAAGAAACAGACAATATGATTTTAGCTGCACAAATCAACGGACAGGTCACCATCTTTGACCTCGACGCACTCTCGGACAGATACTCGGGAGTCCTCCC
>DCIF01000022.1:0-3395 GCA_002315795.1 Bacteroidales bacterium UBA1733 | reverse complement strand
ATCAGCGACAAACTCATCCCCTGCAACGGCTGTACTGGCAGGTGTGTCAATGTCTCTCCGGGGAAGCCAAAGTATCCACTGCGTACACCTGCCACGCAGACGTTGATCAACGGTCAGCCGGTTTCTCAGTTCGGCACCTACCTTAAAAAAGGTGATGTGCTCACTGTAGGAGGTATTGAAATCAGTGTTCAGTGATTCGTTTCTTTATCTCTTCCGTGTAGGAACGAGCTACCGGAATCAGTTTGTCTGTCCCGAAGATCTGCAACTGATATCCACCCGTTGCACGTGTTGAGATAGAGACAATAAAATTTAAGTTAATAATGAATGCGCGATGGCATGAAACCAGACAATCCGCCTGGCAGAGTGTCTCGCGCAACTGTTTCATGGTGATTCTTAACGTCGAGTGACGGGTCTCACCATTCACAATGTAACAGATATCTGCATAGTTCGACATTGATTCCACATAGACGATGTCTTTTGGATTCACCTCGAGTTTAAGATTGTTTGTATTACTCTCTATGAGACAGGTCTGGTGCTCATCAGCTATCGCAGATTCTTCCTCGACCACCTCTTTTTCCTGTCGCTCCTCCAGCAGATTACTGAGAGCTCTCAGTTCTACGAGTTCATCGTTCAGATTATCATTATGTTTCTGATAAACCATCCATATATAGATAAAGAGTGACACCAGCAACGTCTGACCAAGCACGAAATAGTATGGTCTCAAAGTGAAACCTGATTCATCAAACCAGTATTGGCTGATCGATCCGGTATAAAACCAGCTATCAAAAGAAAGTAGGGCTGCAGCAATAACTAACGCCACAATCAGGAAGCGGTAAGCCAGCATCAACGCCAGATAGCATAGTCTCTTACCACTCAGGTCATATCTTTTCGAATCTACCAGATAGATCAAGATATGCGAAACGCAGACACATAGAAAAACGCAGATCGCCTGTCCGAGAATAAAAAGTAACCGATGTTCTTTTACCTGATCAATGCCGAAAGGCTGTAGTAGTCCCAACAACAGAAGTGCAGCCAGACTGCTACGAAACGAAACGCTTAAAACTTCTTTCATAATTTCATTTTTGACGGTGCAAAGATAGCCACAATTATATGAATTACCAAAGAATCTTGCTGCATTCCATCCCTGCTGCCTGCTGTTCATCCCAAACAATGGTAAATCCTCCCATAACACCGGTCATCTATCACTAGCTCTTGCACGTTTTTTATCTTTATCCTACCTTTGCGCCAGAAAAATTCACACTTAAACAACTTAACAAGATGAAAAAACTATTGATGATGTTCATGCTACTAATTAGTGTAGCAAACAGCTTTGCTCAGGATGGCAAGCGCACCGTAATGAAAGATTCCACCCAAAGCATTACCAACGTCGCACAGGAGCTTGCTGAAGTGAGCGTCGTAACCAAGATACAGAAGACACGCATGAATGGTGATGTATTGGTGACACGCGTCGTAGGATCGGCTTTAGCCAATGCAGGGACAGCCGAAGATGCACTATCTAAAGTACCAGGTCTGATGCGTCGCAATGGGCAAGTAGAGGTCATTGGAAAAGGTGCACCCACCTATTATATTAATGGCCGCAAAGTGCAGGACATTACGGAACTCTCTCGTCTCTCCAGTCAAGAAATCCGAGAGGTTGAGGTCATTAATACGCCAGGCTCACAATATGACGCGCAGACGAATGCTGTGGTACGTATCAAGACTGTCAAGCGCAGAGGCGATGGCTGGAGTGGCAATCTGGACGTCCGGGATATGTACTCTCCAGCACATGGAGATAACCGACTCTCTCCCACAGTCAGCCTGAACTACCGTCATAATAATCTCGAGCTCTTAGGCGGCACCTCCTTCAACGATTCTCAGTTAAAAGGCTACGAGACACACTTTACTCAGCAGACCATCAGTCCCAAAAAAGAATTCCATCAGGAAGGCGACACCCACATGGCTCAGCACTACCGCAGCCTGCAATATAACCTCGGTGCGGACTGGCAAGTGAACGACAATCATTCTTTGGGTTTCCGTGTTGAACGTAATAACAACATAAAGGGCATCACTGACTATTGGATGACCGACGAAATCAGGATAAACGGACAAAAAGACGATTATCTGAAGTCTGACTCGCATACCAATGCAGAGGGGGTAGACAGTTGGTCGGTCAACACCTATTATAATGGTAAAGTAGGCAAACTGGATATCGACTGGAACATTGACTATTACCAGACTCAAGACGAGAGCCTTACCAGGACTGCAGAACAAGCCATGAACAGTCAGCGCGGTGTCGAGGCTTTGAGTCAGGCTAAAAGCACGCTTTATGCCACTAAACTTGTCTTCTCCTATCCTTTGAGCCATGGCAAGCTGCAGTTCGGCACAGAACTCGCCACTGTATCACGCGACAACCAATATTCCATCGACCAACAGTATATCAGCAACGACCATTCCAAAGTAAGAGAGAACACCTATGCGGCATTTGCCGAATATAGCGCTATGACCCAATTAGGCATGTTCAATCTCGGACTTCGCTATGAACATGTTGATTTCAAATTCAAGAGTCTGTTCGACCATACACAGGATCTCACCCGTCATCAGGACAACCTTTATCCGACCATCAGTTTCGCCACACAGATCAAGGAAGTGCAGACATCGCTCTCTTATTCTGTCAAGACCCGACGTCCGTTCTACAGCGCCCTACGCAGTAATATAGAGTATAACAACCGTTACACTCTATCTACAGGCAATCCGAAGCTTCAAAACGAGATAAATCATCAAGTAGCACTCAATGCACGCTGGCGCTATCTGTCATTCTCAGCCAATTACCAGTGTCAAAAAGATGGCATCTATGACTGGACTACTCCTTACGATGATGAGGGTACGGTTCTCCTCGGTTGGATTAACTTCAATAAACCCATACACAGCATCAGTACCTTTCTCAATCTGACCAACACCCTCGGTTACTGGACGCCTAGTTATACCCTCGGTATCCAGAAGCAATGGCTCAGCTTTGAGTTGCCAGACCCTCGTGAGACTACGGGTATGCGCACCGTGAGCTATAACCGTCCGATGTATATCTGTAATTTGAACAACGCCTTCAAAATCCCTTCAGGCCGCGAGGATGGTTTTGGCACCTGGCAAGTAGAGCTAAACTCTGAGTTCCTCTCCAAATTTCACTGGGGTAACGCGGAGACAACTAATTACTTCTGGAACCTTCAGCTGGCTGTACAGAAGTCGTGGCTGGAGAACGAGGCCCTTTCTGTGCGTTTTGAGTACAACGATATCTTTCACACTGCACACCACAACGTGACCCTCGATATGGGTAATTATGTCATGACACAGACCCACATCAACGGCCAGTCACGCTCCATATACGATCCACAGACCCTCTC
>DCIF01000044.1:5193-9326 GCA_002315795.1 Bacteroidales bacterium UBA1733 | reverse complement strand
TAATTTCATCATTCATGATGATGATGTTCCACCTGGCTCAAACCAATATAGATTGAAGAGAGCATGGTGAATACGAAGGCCTGGATGAAGGCTACGAGGAGCTCCAGACAATCGAGGAAGATGCCGAGCAATACGCTGACTACTGACATGATGCCATTACCTACACCTGGCATGCTGATAGCCGTCAGGAAGATGACGCTGAGGACACCGAGCAGAGCAGCGTGACCTGCCAGAATATTGGCAAAGAGTCGGATAGTCAGTGAGAATGGCTTGGTGAAGATGCCGATGAACTCAATGACGGCCATGATCGGACGAAGCCAGGCTGGGAGCTCGACGTTCCAGAAGATCTCCTGCCAGTAGGCCTTTGTACCATAGACATTTACGATGACGAAAGTACAGAGTGCCAAGCAGAGCGTCACAGCGATGTTACCTGTCAGGTTGGCCGAACCAGGAATCAGACCTGTGAGGTTGGCAAAGAAGATAAAGAAGAAAGCGGTGAGCAGGTAAGGCGCATAACGATCGGTGTTCTTCGGGATGTTTGGCTTGATCACGTCGTTATAGACGAAACCAACCATCATCTCCATGGCACCAACAAAGCCCTTAGGAGCCTCGGCTTTACCATCCTTGTTCTTATACCAGCGGGCACAGCCGATGATCAGACAGCAGAGGACGATGCTTGCCAACAGCAATCCGGCCACATTCTTGGTGATTGAGAGGTCGAACGGACGGACATACTCGCCTCCGCCAATGCCTTCGACGATCTTACCGGCATACTCCTCACCCTCGTGAGCGATATGGAAGCCTTCGTAAGCCTCGTGGCCGTGGTGGAACTTGCTCGACATGAACACGTGCCAACCCGTCTGATGGCTATGAAGGATCACAGGCAATGGCAGGGCAATAGAGGTCTCGCCAATATCGGTGATGTGCCAGTAGTACGAGTCGCCAACGTGCTCGAAGATCATAGCTGTGACATCCAACCCGCCTTCTGACTCAGCCTCATTAGCCAAAGCAGGAGAGGGTAGGAGCAAGCCGACCGTGAGCAGAAGACCAGCGATAAACGTCCAGACCTTATTTTTTATTGTTATCATTTTGTTTATTCTTTTTGAGGAAGAATATTGTTTCGAAGAGGATGCTGACGAAGTAAACACCCACTGTGACCAGTGCGAACTGCTTCATCGGAATCTCTGTCATTCTCGGAACCAGGAAGATAGCTCCCACGGTAAAGAGGATCTTCAGCAGCTTCGAACCCATGACGACCCAAAGGGTCTGTTCGGGACTCTGCTTCTGAATGATACGGTAGATACTGACAACCACCGACTCAAAAAAGATAAAGCAGGCTATCAGGATTTCTATCCACATCATAGCTGTACGCAAGCTGAAATGACATTATTATGCACCTCGACATAACCACCAGTCACCGGCTGAAGTGTCTCTTCGCCACCAATGACATAGCGGATATTTCCCGGCTGCAGCGTGGTGATGATAGAGTCATGGTCCTTGAGAATCGTGAATCGACCCTTGGTACCAGGCACCTCACAAACATCGACCTCACCGTCGAACACGGTCTTTTCTGGGGAATAAATGATCAATTTCATTGTGAAATGAATTTCAAGTTATTAGTTATAAGTTATTAGTTAGGGTCTGTCTTCATTAAGAAGATAATAACTATTAACTAATAACTATTAACTCAGCGTTTACGCCTTAGCAGCCTCCATGAGTTTCTTACCCTTCTCGATAGCCTCTTCGATGGTACCGACGTTAAGGAAGGCCTGCTCTGGCAGGTAATCGACCTCACCGTCCATAATCATGTTGAAGCCCTTGATGGTATCCTCGATGTTGACCATTACACCCTTGACACCGGTGAACTGCTCTGCCACAGTAAATGGCTGAGAGAGGAAACGCTGCACACGACGAGCGCGGTTGACAGTCTGCTTATCCTCATCAGAAAGCTCGTCCATACCGAGGATGGCGATGATGTCCTGCAGCTCCTTATTACGCTGGAGGATCTGCTTTACGCGCTGTGCACAGTTGTAGTGCTCCTCGCCGATGATATTTGGATCGAGGATTCGTGAAGTAGAATCCAATGGATCTACAGCAGGGTAGATACCGAGCTCAGTGATCTTACGGCTCAATACGGTAGTAGCATCGAGGTGTGAGAAGGTGGTAGCTGGAGCAGGGTCGGTCAAGTCATCAGCAGGCACATAAACGGCCTGTACTGAAGTGATGGAACCCTTGACAGTAGAAGTGATTCGCTCCTGCATCTTACCCATGTCGGTAGAAAGCGTTGGCTGATAACCTACAGCCGATGGCATACGGCCGAGCAGTGCCGAAACCTCAGAACCTGCCTGGGTGAAACGGAAGATGTTATCGATAAAGAGGAGGATATCCTTCGAAGTACCGATGGCATCAGAGTCACGGAACGACTCAGCGACAGTCAGACCAGAGAGGGCAACCGAAGCACGTGCTCCTGGTGGCTCAGACATCTGACCATACACGAGGGTAGCCTGTGACTTGGCCACCTCTTCGTAGTCGATAGAGTTGAGGTCCCACTTGCCTTCCTCGAGGCCTTCCTTGAACTTCTCACCATAACGGATAACGCCAGACTCGATCATCTCACGCAGGAGGTCATTACCCTCACGGGTACGCTCACCTACACCGGTGAAGACAGAGAAACCGTTGTGTTTCTTAGCGATGTTATTGATGAGCTCCATGATGAGCACGGTCTTACCTACACCTGCACCACCGAAGAGACCGATCTTACCACCCTTGAGGTAAGGTTCGAGCAGGTCGATGACCTTGATACCGGTGAAGAGTACCTCCTGAGAGGTCTTGAGTTCCTCAAACTTTGGTGGCTCGCGGTGGATAGGGAAGGAGCCTTCCTTCGAAAGGGTCTTCATACCATCGACGGTCTCACCGACGACATTCAACAGACGACCCTTAACCTGATCGCCTACTGGCATGGTGATAGGAGCACCAGTTGCCTTCACCTCAAGGCCACGACGCAAACCATCGGTTGAGTCCATAGCAACGCAACGAACAGAGTTCTCACCGATGTGCTGCTGCACCTCGATGATGAGATCACGTCCGTCAGGGCGCTGTACCGTCAGGGCTTCGTTGATGGCAGGCAATCCGACTTCAGCAGAGAACGAAACGTCAACTACTGGACCGATGACCTGTGAGATATGTCCTACGTTTTGTGACATAATGTTTTTCTTTATGTAAATTGATAATAATAATCGATAGGTGTTTTCAGTCGGTTATGCTGTGCAAATATAATTCGTTTTTTTGTTCGAAGCAAAAATTTGAAAGAAAAAATGACTAATATCAGATAATTTATTATTTTTTTATGTTTTACAACATCAATTTTATCGATTTTAGTACATCATTCCAAAATTATTATGTAACTTTGCCGTGAAAAAAGTACATTATACATATATTATGGCTATATCATTCTATACCGAGGGTTCTGCTTCGATGCCAGATATCAAAAAGACAGACGTGCGTAACTGGGTAAAACAGGTAGCACAGCTGCATGGCAAGAGGGTAGGAGAGGTGTCTTACATCTTCTGCGACGATGAGAAGATCCTGGAAGTAAACCGTCAGTATCTGCAACACGACTATTATACTGACATCATCACCTTCGACTATACCGTAGGTGATAAGATCAGCGGAGACCTTTTCATCAGTCTCGATACGGTACGCACCAATGCCGAACAGTTCAATCAGGAATATAACCGTGAACTGCATCGCGTCATCATCCATGGCATCCTACATCTTTGTGGCATCAACGACAAGGGCCCTGGTGAACGTGAAGTGATGGAACAGCATGAGAATGAGGCGCTGCAACTATTAAATGTATAAGGTACAATTCAAATGAAATTTGAATATGACGTGATCGTGATCGGTGGAGGTCATGCCGGCTGTGAAGCTGCACATGCTGCAGCCCGGCTGGGTGTGCGTACCTGCCTGATTACCATGGATATGAACAAAATCGGACAGATGTCTTGCAATCCTGCCGTGGGTGGTATTGCCAAAGGACAGATCGTCCGAGAGATCGATGCACTTGGCGGTAAGATGGGAGAGGTGATTGATGCCTGTTCTATCCAGTTCCGTATGCTCAACCGATCGAAGGG
>DCIF01000044.1:0-5165 GCA_002315795.1 Bacteroidales bacterium UBA1733 | reverse complement strand
GCCATGTGGAGTCCACGTGCTCAGGCCGACCGTGGCAAGTTCATCTGGGAATGGCGTCGCGTCTTAGAGAACACTCCGAATCTGGATATCTGGCAGGATACCGTCACGGAGTTTCTATTCGATGGGGTAGGGGAGGAGTCAACACTTAAAGTGACTGGTGTCAAGACCCAGATGGAAGTGACCTTTATGGCTAAAGCCGTAGTGCTGACTGCCGGCACTTTCCTTAACGGATTGATGCACATCGGACGCACCATGATCGAGGGCGGACGAGTAGCCGAACCTGCCAGCTATGGTCTTACCGAACAACTCAAGTCGGTCGGCTTCGAGACGGGACGTATGAAGACGGGAACACCCGTTCGTCTGGATGGCCGAACCATTGACTTCTCTTTAGCAGAACAACAGTTCGGCGATGAGACGGGTCGCTTCTCTTATCTTCCTCCAAAGTTTGATTCTCCTTACAACCTGCCTGAGGGACCCAGCGAAACAATGGATGGTTATGATGGTGAAAGAGGAGGACGTCCTTGTTTTACGATCCAGACCAACGAAAAGGTGCATGAGATATTAAGAGAAGGTTTGCCTGATTCGCCTCTTTACAATGGTCAGATTCAGTCTATCGGACCCCGCTACTGTCCAAGTATCGAAACAAAGATCGTAACCTTTGCTGACAAGGACCATCATTTACTGTTTTTAGAGCCGGAAGGTACTGATACTCAGGAGTATTACCTCAATGGATTCTCTTCTTCGCTACCTATTGACATACAGTTGGAGGCTTTACATCAGATACCAGCTCTACGCCATGTCAAAGCATATCGTCCAGGCTATGCCATTGAGTATGATTTCTTTGATCCGACACAGTTGCGACACACTTTAGAGACCAAACGTTGTGAGGGATTATACTTTGCCGGACAGGTCAATGGCACTACCGGCTATGAAGAAGCAGCTGGACAAGGACTCGTGGCAGGTGCCAACGCAGCGCTGAAGGTACAAGGAAAGGAACCATTCACCTTAGGTCGTGACGAAGCCTATATTGGCGTATTGATTGATGACTTAGTCACCAAGGGAGTAGATGAACCTTATCGTATGTTTACTTCACGTGCGGAATACCGAATTCTGCTTCGTCAGGACGATGCTGACATGCGACTCACACCACGTGCATACGCTACAGGTTTGGCCGATGAATATCGCTACCAGTTGACCTGTCTCAAGAAGCAGCAGATTGATCAATTGGTTCAGTTCTGTGAAACGTTCCACGTGAAACCATCGTTCAATGAATCATTGCGAGAGATGGGAAGTGCCGAACTTAAAGAAGGCTGCAAACTCATTGCTTTAGTCAATCGTCCGGAGTTAAACCTGCACCTGCTGGCAACATATATCTTTGAGTTGGCAGAGGCATTGGATAGAGCGCATGAAGCTAAACTTCCTGCTGATAGTCTGGTCTCTATCACAGATCTGATGGACCTTAAGGAAGAGATTATCGAAGCAGCAGAGATTCGCATTAAGTATGCAGGTTACATCGAGCGAGAGAAAGCTGCTGCAGAAAAGCTTACACGCCTTGAGGCCATACATCTGCCGAAGAATATAGATTACAATCAGCTACAGCAACTCACTATTGAGGCTCGTCAGAAACTGACTCGTATCCGTCCTGAGACGATAGGACAGGCAAGCAGAATACCGGGAGTATCACCAGCCGACATTAATATCTTATTAGTTTTGATGGGAAGGTAAAACATAAAACAAAGAAATATGAACATTGAATTAATCAAAGCGAATCTTCGCACCATCCCAGACTTTCCAAAGCCTGGCATCATGTTCCGTGACATCACTACCGTATTGAAGAGCCATGAGTGTCTCCGTGAATTGGCCAATGGACTGACCGGCCACTACACAGGTCTTGGCATTACCAAAGTATTGGGTATTGAGAGCCGTGGTTTCATCCTCGGTCCGATCATTGCCAACAATATCGGCGCTGGCTTCGTCACCATCCGCAAGCCAGGCAAGTTACCAGCAGAGACCATCTCACAGGAATATGCTTTAGAGTATGGCGTGGATAAAATCGAGATTCACAAAGATGCACTCAACAGTGAAGACATCGTATTGATCCACGATGACCTGATGGCTACTGGCGGCACGATGAAAGCAGCCTACGATCTCTGCAAGAAGCTCGGTGTAAAAAAGGTTTATGTCAACTGTATCATCGAACTCGTAGATCTGAAGGGTCGTGAGAAGTTCCCTGAGGACTGTGAGGTCTACTGTCCTGTAGTGTACGAGGGAGAATAAGAGAGAATTCATAATTACTAATTCATAATTCATAATTATTTCTGCCGCGCCATTTCAGCGCAATTTCACGTGGAACTATCAATTATGAAATCTCAATTATGAATTAGTAATTATGAATTATGAATTAATTATATGATTCAAGCCAAGGATAATCCTCGTTACGAATATCTCATGGGCATCGTCAATCTGATGCCTGACTGCCCCGGCGTCTATCGTTATTTTGACGCCGAGGGCACCATTATTTATGTGGGTAAGGCAAAGAATCTAAAGCGTCGCGTGCAGAGTTATTTTACTAAGGAGCACGAATCGCGACGGACGGCCAACCTGGTCAGACAGATCTATGACCTTAAATACATCGTTGTAAATACCGAGAATGATGCGCTCAATCTGGAGAACCGCATGATCAAGATGCATCAGCCGAAATACAACGTTCTGCTTAAAGACGGTAAGACTTACCCATGGATCTGTGTGCGCAACGAAGCCTTTCCTCGTGTCTTTCTGACCCGTAATCTGGTTAAAGACGGTTCCGCTTACTTCGGTCCATACACCAACGTAATGGTGGCAAAGACGCTGATTGAACTCTTCCAGCAACTCTACCACATCCGCACCTGTAGCCTCAACCTACAGGATTCGATGGTTGAAAAAGGCTACAAAGTCTGTCTGAAATACCATATAGAGAAGTGTCTGGGTCCTTGTGTAGGTAAGGTTTCACGTGAAACATACACAGAAGGTATAGAAGAAATCAAGCAAATACTTCGCGGACATACCGCCGAATTAATGAGTCATCTCAAAGGAGAGATGCAAAACAAAGCTGAATTATGGGACTTTGAAGCAGCAGCCAAGATCAAAGAACGCATAGAACTCATCGAGAATTATCGTACACGTTCGAACATTGTTCCATCTACTATCAGCGATGTAGATGTCTTTGCTTACGACGAAGAAGACAGTTCCGCCATCGTTTCATATTTCCATATTGTGCAAGGAGCCATTATCTCTTCTTATACCATCGAATATAAGAAACAGATTGACGAACCCAAAGAAGATCTGTTGGCTCTTGGTATTATGGAACTGCGAGAGCGATTTGAGTCAGAAGACAACGATTCACGTGAAACGGAAATAACAAAGGAACAAAATAACAAAATCACCGAACTGATTGTTCCCTTTGAACCCAGCATCGTCCCGGATCATTGTTACGCTTTCATTCCACAGCGAGGAGACAAGCGGAAGCTCTTGGAACTGGCAGAGAAGAACTGCAGGCAATATCGTCTGGATTTAATCAAACAACAGGAAAAACTGAATCCTGAACAACGACAGACCCGACTCTTATCAGAGATTCAGAAGCAGCTCAACTTACCTAATCTTCCCCGACATATAGAGTCTTTTGATAACTCAAACATTTCAGGTTCTGACCCTGTGGCCAGTTGCGTAGTCTTCATGAATGGCAAACCTGAAAAGAAAGAATATCGTCATTTTAATATACGTTCAGTAGCCGGACCTGATGATTACGCTTCGATGCACGAAGTAGTCATGCGACGCTATCAGCGATTGATTGATGAATGTCGCGAGATGCCAGACCTGATTCTGGCCGACGGTGGAGTAGGGCAGATGGGTGTCATTCGTCAAGGACTGGCTGATCTCTTAGGACAGTATCTGAAACAACATCTGAGAGGTGAGATTACCGAACAACACATGGCAGACATCAGAGAGAAACTTAATATCCCGATTGGTGGATTGGTTAAAGATGGACACCATCGAACCAGGCAGATGCTCTTTGGCGAACCGCCAGCAGCAGTAGATGTGAAACAAGGCACCAGTCTCTTCCATCTCCTGGAGCGTATTCAAGACGAAGTACACCGTTTTGCTATTACCTTCCACCGACAGAAACGAAGCAAGTCTCAAACACGTTCTGAACTGGATGAGATTCCTGGTGTAGGACCAAAGACGAAACAGGAACTATTGAAGGTATTCAAGAGTGTCAAACGTTTGAAGCAAGCCACAGTAGAAGAACTTCAAACGGTAGTTGGTCCAGCAAAAACTACTAAGTTAGTGGAGTATTTTAATCAAGATAACAAATAACACAACCCAAGTTTAATTACTTGAGTTGTGTTATTTGTATTTAGAATAATATTTATTATTAATTGATTGTCAATATTTTAAGATAAATCAATTAACTCATTTCATGATTTGTAGCATTCTCATTAACTGCAGCTTCTTTTGCTGCATTCTCTGCTGCTAATTCACGTTCTTTCTGAGCAGCCAACTCTTCTATGCGAGCTCTCTCAGCCTCCAAAGCTTTCTGTGCTTCTTTCTGTTGAGCCTTTTCTTCTGCAAACTTTGCAGGTCTGTAGATCGGCTTAAAGAAGACTATAGAGATGATAATCTCCGAGATCACAAAAGCCATACAACAGAAGCCTCCAATCTGCATCCAGAGAGTAAGCCAGCTCCATCCTGCCGTCGGCATGAATACCTCACGTACTGCAGCGTTTGGATCGATCTTCAACGTACAACCAAAAATCAGGAACAATCCATAGAGCAGTACAGAAACAGGAATGATAAAAAACAAAACATTTACTTCAGTCTTTGCCTTCAGATAGATCAACTCAAGCAACTGTGCTACACATTCGAGCATGAGTAAACCTCCCAACAACTGAGGAATATAGTTGATGATATCATCGGTATGCAGCATCAGGATATAGCCGAAACAAGCTGCATAGGCAATACGAAGAATGAAACTGATAATGTGATGCATAATACTTTTAATTAAATAGTGGTGCAAAGATATGATAATTACGCTTGTTTAGCAAGAAAAAGAAAAAATAATTATCAATTTTTCCTCAATATTTAAAGAAAAGTACAAATTACAGCACCTCTACTGAAAGTAAACCAGT
>DCIF01000032.1:4518-6578 GCA_002315795.1 Bacteroidales bacterium UBA1733 | reverse complement strand
GAGAGATTGTCTCTTGATTGTCATTATTCTTACCTCTATAGGCCGCATCTATCCTGCGGCTGTTTTGGCCGTAAAGATAGTGCTTTTTGTAGTAATTGCAAAAAAAAATATAAGAATTCCTTGTAATTATTAGTATAAGATGGCGAAATTGTGTATCTTTGCACCATCTTATCTATTATTTCCGGCAGATTATCTACTAACTATTAATAATTGTTGTTATGACATTTATCTATTCTATCATCATCGGCATCGTTGCCGGTTATATTGCTAACCGTTTGACCAAAGGAGAGAGTAAAGGCTGTCTGCTCAACCTCCTGCTCGGTGTGATCGGTGGCGTTCTTGGCGGTTGGCTTTTCGGATTGCTTGGCATCTCATGGGGCGGCTGTCTGGGTGAGATCGGTACCTCTGTCGTGGGTGCAGTCCTTGCTGTCTGGCTCTGGAATAAGCTATCAAAATAAGGTTTAGGTTCTTGGTGCTGCCCCCGTTACAATAAAAAATGTATCGGGGGTAAGTTGTTTTTGGGGAAGCCTCAATTAGTTAAAAACAGGAGAGATTATGCCTGTGTATAGAATAATCGTTTATAATCATCGTGCCAAAAAGAATAATTTCCTAAATTGCAGTCATGTTTTAGAATCATAGTAGCAGCGACAGATCTTTTGCCTTACCTTTGCAAAACCTTAGGTAATAAAAGACAATATGCAGACGACAATCATTTTAGCAGACAATCAAGACATCACACGCATTGGAATACAGACGCTATTGCAGAAAGTAGGAGCAGAGATACTGCCACAAGAACGTGTTGAAGATATAGCAGAACTCGAGGTGGCTTTGCTTCGGGCAGAGTTACCTGTTGTCATCATCGACCAGGAATCCTTGGACATCCATTCGCCCAAAGATCTGTTGAGGCTGTTTGAGAAACAACCTATGACCCGCTGGATCATCTTCCAGGATCAGATCAGTGACATGGAACTGGAGGCCTACGGAGGCATGCCTTCGGTCAGCATAATACTAAAGAGTAATTCGGCCGAGGAGATTCGTGCTGCGCTTAAGAGCGTCATCCATGCAGAGCGCTTCATCTGTCATCAGATTACCAACCGTCTTCTCACACGCAAGAAACGTGAAGAAGACAGCCATCTGACGCAGAGCGAGAGCGACATCCTGCGCCTTATCGCTCTTGGCAAGACGGTCAAGGAGATTGCTGCCATCCGCGTCTCTTCGACCCACACCATCGTGACGCACAAGAAGAATATCTTCCGTAAGATCGAGGTCAACAATACCTACGATGCCACTCGCTATGCAATCAGAGTAGGGCTCATCAGCTCTGACTATTTTATTTAATGACAAATCAACAAGATACACAATATGCCACAATATAACTTTGACGAAATCATTGACCGCCGCAACAGCGACTGCCTGAAATACGGCGTGCTGCAGGCACGATGGGGACGTACAGACCTCCTGCCTCTCTGGGTAGCCGACATGGACTTCAAGACCCCAGACTTCATCATCAACACACTCCGCCACCGTCTGGACCATGAGATCTTAGGATATACAGCCTCCGATCCGCGCTGGCGTCCTGCCATTGTCAAGTGGCTCAGGGAGCAGCAGAACTGGGAAGTAGGAGAAACCGAGCTGACCTTCATTCCCGGCATTGTTCGCGGCATCGCCTTTGCTCTGCAGGTCTTCACAAAGCCAGGCGACAAGGTGCTGGTGATGAACCCTGTCTATCACCCCTTCTTCCTCGTTACCGAACATAACGGACGCGATGTGGTTTACCACCACCTGAAGCTCGATGAGAACACCCATCAGTACGCCATCGACTTCGATCAGCTTGACAGAGACCTGGCCGATGTCAAGGTCTTCATCCTCAGCAATCCACACAACCCCGGTGGACGTGTCTGGAGCGTTGAAGAACTGCGAAAGATAGCCCTTCTGGCACAGCGACACGGCACGCTCGTACTGAGTGACGAGATCCATGCCGACCTGACACTGTCGCCTTACATCCATACGCCTTACGCCACCGTAAGCGAAGAGGCACGACAGCATAGCATCACCTTCGG
>DCIF01000032.1:0-4395 GCA_002315795.1 Bacteroidales bacterium UBA1733 | reverse complement strand
GAAGGCAATATGTTTGCGCAGGCGGTCACCGTCGAGGCTTACACGCACGGCCAGGAATGGTTGACGCAAGTCAAATCTTATATTGAGGGCAATGTAGAGTATGTTATCGACTGGTTTGCACAGTACCTGCCACAGATACGCCCTATCCGGCCTCAGGCCTCTTATCTGATCTATCTCGACTGCCATGGCTTGCACAAGACCCACGAGCAGATTCTCGACCTCTTCATCGACAAGGCCCATCTGGCACTCGATGACGGCCGGAAGTTCGGCAGTGAAGGCGATCAGTTCATGCGACTCAACGTGGCCACGCCACGAGCCATCCTCACCCAGGCACTCACACAACTGAAAGAAGCTTTATGAAACTACAGACCCTCGCCACCCATACACCCTTCCAGCATCCTGACGCCTATGGCAGTATCTCGATGCCCGTCTATCACACCGCTGCCTATCAGTTCCCTGATGCCGCCTCTATGACTGAGGCCTTCTCAGGACGCAGCGGCGAACCCGATTACAGCCGTGTCATGAACCCTACGGTCACCTTCCTCGAAGACAAGGTGCGGCTCCTGACCCGAGCCAAGTCCGTCACCGCCTTCAACTCAGGTATGGCTGCCATCTCAAACACTTTTCTGGCCATCACCGCTGCTGGCTGTAACGTGGTGACTTCGCCCCACATGTTCGGCAATACCTTTGCACTGATCAGCAAGACGCTCCGTCGGTTTGGCGTAGAGGCACACATCGTTGATCTGACCGATATAGAAGCCGTCAGGAAGGCCGTCGATGAAAAGACCGCCTGTATCTTTCTTGAGATTGTCACCAATCCACAGCTCGAAGTAGCCGACATCCCGGCACTGGCAGCCATCGCACAAGAGCATCACATCCCACTGATAGCCGACACCACGTTCATTCCCTTCACACAGTTCGATGCAGCAGCATTAGGGATTGACGTGCAGGTAGTCTCTTCCACTAAATACCTGTCAGGCGGAGCTACCTCGTTAGGCGGATTGGTCATCGACTATGGCCACTTCCCGACCTTTGAGGAGCGCATCAAGACAGAATTGCTCTTCAACGTGGGCGCTTACATGACTCCGCATGCTGCCTACATGCAGGCACTCGGACTTGAGACGCTCGAGGCACGCTATCGCATACAGTCGGCTAACGCATTGACCATTGCCAGGAAGCTCCAGACGCTGCCTCAGGTTAAGAAGGTAGGCTATATCGGCCTCGAAGACCATCCTTATCATGCGCTGGCCAGCCAGCAGTATGGACCTACCGGTGGCGCCATGATCACCATCGACCTGGAGAGCGAAGCCGCGTGTATCAGCCTCATCAACCACCTGCAACTCGTACTCCGCGCCACCAATCTCTTCGACAACAAGACGCTGGCCATCCATCCCTATTCCACCATCTTCGTAGGCTTCAATGCTGAAGAAAAAAAAGCCATGGATGTGCTACCAACTACCATCCGTCTGAGCATCGGTCTTGAAGACCCGGATGACGTCTTTGAAGACATCAGACAAGCCGTTGAAGCCGCATTTTAACTTAAAAATGCAAAAATATCATACAATGCAACTGTGATATAGCAACTATCTACCACACCTATGGTATAAAAGTTGCCACCACAAGGGTATTTCCTACCACGCAAAAAAGCCGTACCTTTGCACCGTCAAAATCAATCAGGATTCTGACGGTGTTTTTTTATTCAGGAATCGTTAATTAAAAAGGTATAAACATTATGAAAGCAACAAAGAAACTATCCGCAGTCCTCGCTACTCTGGTCGTAGTTGCCATCCAGAGTCTTTCAGCACAATCGATCAAGACCCCAGCATTTGCTCAGCCACTCGTTGAGCAGTGGGTAAAAGTATATAATGAGTCACACCCTGACCAGCGAATGTGTCTGGCAGGAAAAGGAATGGAAGCCGACATCCAGATCATCGTCAGCCAGCAGCAGAGCCAGAACGATCAGAAGACACACGTTGCCGTCGGTCGTTACGCCATTCTTCCGTTTGCTGCTGCAGGAGGAGAAGCCGCACGTGTGTTCGGCAACAAGAAACTCTCAAAGAACAAGCTTGAGCAGATTTTCTTTGAGCTCGATGAGGAAGACGATGAGTTTGGAGAGTCGGTCAATGCCAACCGCGGCATGACCATCTACACGGGCATTAGTCAGGCAACCATCTCTAACTCTTTCGCAGAGTATTTCGGACAACCGGCCACAGCCTATCGTGGTAAGAAAATCCAGGGTGATGACCGCTTTGTTAATATGGCTGTTGCCAAAGATCAGAAAGGCTTGGCTTTCAATGCTCTTCCTAATCTCTTCGACCTGCAGAACCGTCAGCTCAAGGAGGGAATCCAGCTCTTAGGCCTTGACGTCGATAAGACCATTCAAGCCGCAGTCAGGAGCAACAATCTTGATGAACTGATCACCGCGCTCGAGAATGAGAAGGCCTCAGTTATTGCAACCTCAGACCTCAGCCTCAGCTACGACGAGAATAACGCACAGGCAGCAGAATTTGCTCATTGGGTAACACGTGAAGGTATCGCATATAATCATCAGTTCGGTCTGCTAAACAACAATCAGAAGTCTGCACTTCAGGCTAATAACAAGTAAAGAAACCCTAAAAACTACTTTTGTTTTATGAACTTATTTTCAACAAGATATACTACAGCTGCCCTGACGCTGACTACAGCTATTGTGGCCTCTGCACCAGCCTTTGCGCAGGGTAAGCTCACCATCCAGGGCCAAGTCATTGACAATGCTAACGGCGAACCGCTCATCGGTGCTACCGTTGCAGCTAAGGGTACCAAGGCAGGTGGCGTCATCACCGACTTCGACGGCCGTTTCGTCCTCAAAGTAGAAGAATCGCTGCCATTGACCCTCACCGTCTCTTTCATCGGCTATGCAGATCAGGAGGTTGACGTCTATGATGACAGCGAACCTATCAGCATCCAGCTCACAGAGAACAACCAGTTGCTCGACGAGATTGTTGTCACCGGTGTGTCTCAGGGTACCTCGCGTAAGGGCCTCTCTTTTGCCATCTCTAAGGTCGACGAGCAGTCGCTCAACACCGTGCCAGCCCTCGACGCATCTACCTCTCTCCGTGGTAAGGTAGCCGGTATCCGCATTGACCAGTCGGGCGGTAACCAGAGTGCCAATGTTTACCTCCGTGGTGCCAAGTCGGTCAGTGGCAACGTAGCTCCGCTTATCGTAGTAGATGGATTCGTCTCTTCGCTCTCTTTGTCAGATATCTCTCCTAACGACATAGAAAACATCGAGGTAGTCAAGGGTGCAGCAGCCTCAGCGCTCTATGGTACACGAGGCGAAGGCGGTGTCATCCACGTCCTCACCAAGAAAGGCAAGGGCAACAAGGTGACCGTCACCTTCGACAATGAAATCGGTTTCTCCCAGGCCATCAATATCCCAGAAACATCGAAATATCATCATTATAAAGTCAACAGTGACGGTAGCTTCCAGCTCGTAGGCGGCAACCGAACAGAAGACTATAAGGAGAACGGTTTCAGTGTCAATCTGCACCCTTACACTACTGAGTATGACAACGTGGCTGCCGTCTTGAGCAACCAGCCTTACTACAACAATAATCTGGCTATCTCTGGCAGTGGCGATAAGTATAATTTCTACGCTTCATATCAGAACCAGAATAAGGGCGGTATTACCGATGCCATCGACGACGATACCCGTCAGAGTTTCCTCTTCAACTTCGCTTATCGCCCTAACAAGAAAGTCAAGATCGAGCTCAACTCTTCTTATTCGGTAGCTAACAACCCATCGAACATCGCCTCATCAGGCAGTGACGGACTCGTCTATGCTACCCTGCTGCTCGAGCCATTCGTACACCTCGACCAGAAAGATGCTAACGGCAACTACCTCCTTCGCCCTGACGGACTGGAGTATGTAGGTACCACCTTCACCAATCCTCTCTACGCCTACACCACCCAGGAGTATGAGTACAAGACCACCAACTTCATGCTCGGTGGCCGCATCAAGTACGACATCAACAAGTACTTCAATGCAGAGGCTGCCTATTCTATCGAAGACCGCAACTACGTCACGGAGCGTTACTATCCTATCGGCTACGAGACCCTCTCGAAGAGTCCGTCGGTCAATAACGGTAACTACGCACGCAGCACACAGAATACCTCTTCACGCAACGGTCAGCTGCAGTTGAACTACAATCAGGAGATCGGCGACTGGACCCTCGGCGGTGCATTACGTGGCGTCTATGAATACTCTGCCCTCGATGGCTTCTCGGCCAGCGGTTACAACCTCTCTGCCCCTGTCAAGAGCCTTGACGTCACCGACGCCTCTACCCGTAGTACCAGCACCAGCTGGTCAAAGACCATCAACTATGGTTACTTCCTCAACCTTAAGGCCGCATGGAA
>DCIF01000092.1 GCA_002315795.1 Bacteroidales bacterium UBA1733 | reverse complement strand
AAATGATTGCATATCACAATTGCATTTCATAACTTTGCAACAACCGTAAATTTTACGGCGGTAAAAATTATACGAACATGAAGTTTTTTGACCGAAAGGAGCAGCTCGAACAGCTGTCTGAGATGAAGGCAAGATCATACGAGAATCACTCGATGCTGACTGTGGTGACCGGACGCAGGCGAATAGGAAAGACAACGTTGATCGACAGATCGATGGATGGAGAAGCATATCTGTACTTCTTTGTCGGAAAGAAGAACGAGGCCGTGCTGTGCAATGAATTCGCCTCTGAGATCAGGGCTAAGCTCGACCTGTTCGTGCCATCCGGTATAACATCATTCGGCGACATATATACTCTGCTGATGGAGGCTGGAGTGAACAGGAAATTCACCCTCGTCATTGATGAGTTCCAGAATTTCGATGAAGTCAACCCTTCAGTGTTCTCAGACATCCAGAAGATATGGGACAAGTACCGCCTTAATACTCATGTCAACATGATTGTCAGCGGATCGGTATATTCGCTCATGACAAAACTCTTCAAGAACAAGAAGGAGCCGCTCTACGGAAGAGATGACAAGACTATCAAATTGAATCCATTCTCCCCTTCTGTGCTGAAAGAGATTATGAACAAATACGCTCCTGGTTACACGAATGATGACCTTCTGGCTTTGTATACATACACGGGCGCAGTGCCTAAGTACATCGAGCTGCTTGTGGACGCCGGTGCGCTGACCAAGGAGAAGATGATCAAGTTCATCTGCACATCCGATTCACCGTTCATCGAGGAGGGTCGCAAACTGCTCATCCAGGAGTTCGGAAAGAAGTATGGCACATATTTCTCGATTCTTCAGGCAATCTCCGAAGGATACAACACCCAAGCTCAGATTGCTGACTACCTGGGTTCGAAGAGTATAGGCGGGCAGCTTTCCAAACTCGAGGAAACTTACAACCTCATTGAGAAGAAACGTCCTATGTGGGCTGGCAAGAAGTCGCAGACCGTACGTTTCGAAATCAGTGACATTTTCCTCAGATTCTGGTTCAGGTACATAGAGAAGAACCAGATGATGATAGAGATCGGACAGTACCCTCTCCTGGAGAAGGTCATTACTGAAGATTACAGCACATACAGTGGAGACACCCTGGAGAGATATTTCAGGGCAAGACTGATCGAAGACATGAAGTACCGTGCCATCGGCAACTGGTGGGATGTGAAAGGATATGTCGATGCAAAGGGCAATCACCAGCAGTGCGAAATTGACATTGTTGCGATCAGCGCAGATGACAAGGAAGCGTTCATCTTTGAAGTCAAGCGCAACGCAGAGAAATACGATGCAAGACTGATGGAAGAAAAGGTCTCTTTCTTCTCGCAGAAGGAGAAGCGCATACGCAAGTACAAGCGATCTATAGCGTGCCTTTCACTCGAGGATATGTAGAAAAGTGTCGAAAATAATAAATTCAATAGAAATGCGTCTATGTTAGACGCATTTTTTCGTTTATCAAAGAATACTAAAACTTATTAAGCCATTTTCTACTGCAATGCTTTTAAGACACTGATTGTCAATAATTTTTATTTACTTCTCAGTATTTCAATGATTTTTGCCATGCATAACTTGCCAAAAATATTACTGGCAATGTCTTGTATGAATCTATATGATTTTGTACCTTTGGTAAATAAGGACGGAAGTGGATGTCTGCTTTTAGTGCAGCGTTTGCGAGAAAAATCTATTCTATTGATTAACAATCACTTATCAAAGAGCCATTATTTACTAAAATCCTGCATCGGCAAGTGAGCTAATAAATTGATTTACAATCACTTACGATAAAATCCAACAAAACTAGCTATAGGTGAGACAGTTAACACGTCTCACCTATTTTCGTGTTGTAGGACGTTGTGGGACGTTTTTGGATAGTTTTGCATAGGTTTTTTAGCGCATTTCTGCTGCAGAACTTTCTGTAGACCTCGTTCGTTCCGAGGTTGTTCACGGGGTGGGACACATTGGGACGCATTGGGACACCCTGGGACTATTTTGTGAACCAAAAATGGGAAAAATCACCTATCAGAAGCACTGTGAGTTCTGCGGCAGCGTATTCACGGCTAGGACTGCTGCAACTAGGTTCTGCAGTCACCTATGCTCTCAAAAGGCGTACAAGGTAACGCGACGTCGTATCCTTGAAAAGGAAGTAGGCAAAGCCTATCAGGAAGAAGAAGCCAGGCGGAGTATCGAGCACTTCGACAAGCTCTGCGTAATGACGCCGCGCCTGGCAGCCGAGTATCTGTCTGTCGGCAAGTCTACAATCTACCGGTATATCAAGAGCGGTCAGATCAAGATCCTAAAGCTTCCTACTAAAACATTGATCAGGAAGGCTGACCTGGACAGCCTCTTCCAGACTCTCCCTGCTCCCCTTGTGCCTCCTCCATTCAAAATCGAGGATGGTCATCCGGTAACGACCAGGGAGGAACCGAAGCTTGACATCAATGACTACTATCTTACCAAAGAGGTCATGGAGAAGGCCGGAATGTCTTTGGCTGGAGTCAAGAAGCTTCTTGAACGTGAGGGAATCGAGCCAGTCCACTTCAGGGACAAGGACTATTATAATAAGGGGGTCCCGCCAACATTTGCACCAAAAGTCACAATAAGGCTTATGCAGACAATTATCCGTCTTCAGATAGAGTTAGGGGCGTTAAACATGTAGGTTTTGTTGCCGGCAAGAGTTATTGAATTAGAGCGACAGATTCACCAAGTTTCAGATAACAGAAAGCGGCCCCTGCTGTTTAGCAGAGACCGCTGCTTGAGTTTAAGCGTCCCAGCGCCCCGCGGGCGCTGGATAAGGGCTTTCAAGGATTTTCAATATGGTCACCTTGCCTGTGGCCTAATTTCCGGCGGGCTAAAGCCCTGCTGCTCGGGCCGCAAGCATCAAAATGCTTGCTGTGAACACCCTCGCGACCTTGGGCAAGGAGCATTTATTAATTTGATTCTGTAATGAGACGCACACTGCAGCCGTAGTAGCGGTAGTCGCTGCTGCCAGGGGCGACAATGCTGCTATTCAAGATCACGTAGTACGCGTAGTAGCTGCCGTTCGCAGTAGAAGACCAATAGAAGCCGTAGACGACGATGCCCACATCGGAACCAAAGCGGCTGCCCGCAGCGGGAAGACATACGAGACCGGCAGCCTCTGCTGTTGCCCAGGCTGTAGCATCGTATGAAGTCTGGAGAGGATTTGCACTTGTATCCCAGTTGTCCGGCGCTATGATAACGCAGTTGTCCTTGCCGCATACGGTGACTCCGCATTTGTAAAGGCCGGATGCATTGGTGCGGGTCTCATAAAGATACACCCACTCGTCTTTGCTGAGCGTGCGGCCACAAGACCATAGGCACTCTCAGGACGACCTACCTGGTGAACGGGGACGGAGTCATCGAGCGCATCATGGGCCCGAAAGAGATCAAGACCAAGATCCACGCCGAGCAGATTCTCGAGATCATTTGATCTTCCATTTCTGCGCCGGCCTGTCGATGGCAGAACTATATTTTCGCTAAACGATCAAGTGGCAGCTACTGTGTCACGTTGTATTTACCGTGAACGTACAGTTTGACCCCGTAGTACTTCTCGGGATACTCCTTGACGAAGTCGTCATGCTGCACTTTGTGAGAGGCGTCTAAACGGTACCATACGCCGTCGTGCTGGTAGATGCAGGAGA
>DCIF01000129.1:30413-32095 GCA_002315795.1 Bacteroidales bacterium UBA1733 | reverse complement strand
ACACAAGCCTCAGCAGCCACGTCCTCTCCCTGGCGCAGCAGGATGCTCTTAGCCACCGGAATGCCGAAAGTCGAGAGATAGCGGTTACATACAAACTTCGAACAGGTCAGCGAAGCTGCCAGCACACCGCAGCAGCTGTAAGGCATCTTGATCATGTCAAAGTAACCCTGTAGCACACCATTCTCGCCCGGAGTGCCATGAATGATAATATAGGCAAAGTCGAAGATCTTCTTCTCGCTGTCTTTCAAGACCGAGAAATCCTCACGATCCACCTGCCATGTCTTGGTCCAGTCATATTCCTGACCGTCATACTGCACCATCTTCCAGTCGGTTCCTTTGATGATGATAATGCTGACCTCATACTTGTCGTGGTTCAGAAAGCTCCAGATACCCTGGGCACTGCGGAGGCTGACCACATATTCGCTGCTATCGCCACCAGCGACAATGGCTATTTTCTTTTTCATTCTCTATTGCTAATATACTGACGCCATCGCTCCACCAGTTCGGTCATATCAGCTGGCAATGGTGCCTCAAAATCCATCTCTTCACCCGTTCGTGGATGCTTGAATCCCAAGGTCCTGGCATGCAGTGCCTGACGAGGGCAACACTCAAAGCAATTGCGTACGAACTGCGAGTATTTCGCGAAGGTCGTTCCTTTCAGAATCTGATCTCCTCCGTAAGTCTTATCGTTGAAAAGCGTGTGTCCCAAGTGTTTCATGTGCACTCTGATCTGGTGTGTGCGACCAGTCTCGAGCCGGCACTCTACCAGCGTGACATATCCCAAACGCTCCAGCACCTTATAATGTGTCACCGCAGGCTTTCCTTCTTCGCTACCCTCTGGATAGAACTCCATCAGCGTGCGGTCACGGTGATTACGGCCGATGTTACCCACAATTACGCTCTCGTCCTGATCTACATGTCCCCACACCAATGCGGTGTAGAGTCGACGCGTGGTCTTGTGGAAAAACTGGCGGCTCAGACTGGTTCCAGCATCTTCGGTCTTGGCAATCACCAGCAGGCCCGAAGTCTCTTTGTCTATGCGATGCACCAGTCCCATGCGCGTCTGATAAGAACCCATCTTCTCGGCCGTCTGTGCGCCTTCTTCGGTGGCCTCTTCGTCCATTTCTGGTTCTTCAGCTCCACCCAAATCTACCTCCAGACCTTGTTCGATGAAGTAGTAAGCCAGCGCATTGACCAGCGTTCCGGTGTAGTTTCCGTGTCCCGGATGCACCACCATGCCGGCCGGTTTATTCACCACAAGCAGGTCATCGTCTTCATAGACAATGTCTAGCGGAAGGTTTTCAGGCACAATTTCGGTCGAATGGCGCGGACGGTCCATCATCACCTGCACCACATCGCACGGACGCACCTTGTAGTTGCTTTTCTCCGGTTTGCCGTTCACCAGGATATATCCCTCGTCGGCCGCTTTCTGTACGCGATTACGACTGGTGCCTACGATACGATCTACCAGGAACTTATCTACGCGCAGGGGACTCTGACCGCGGTCGGCCACAAATCGGAAGTGCTCAAAAAGCTCAGAACCACTCATCCTCTATCGAATCATTTTCGGCCACAATCTCAATGTGGGTACTACCCACACTCATCACCAGTCGGGTGTGATAAGGATATTCCTTACCCGGCACTACCTCCGAGCCATGGCAGGTCACTGAGAGCACCAGATC
>DCIF01000129.1:29527-30310 GCA_002315795.1 Bacteroidales bacterium UBA1733 | reverse complement strand
CGCACCATACGCGGACTGAGGGCATTGATGGTCAGATAGATCAGTCGACCCTTCTTCACGGGCAGTCCTGCCACTGGTAACTGCTCTACGACACTGCCTGGACGCACATCCGAATAGACCGAGTCTATCACCTCCGACTGCAGACCAATGCGGGCAAGGTACTGCTGTGCTTCTGCAGCATCAATACCCGAAAGATCGGGCACCTCAATGCGCTCGTCATGACGTGTATAGTTATCTAACCAGACACTCACACCCCATACGACGGCGATGGTCGCCAGAATCACCAAACCCAGATTCAGACCGGCAATCTTGAGAAAATGTTTCAACGGTCCGTTATTTTTTTTCTGCTCTTCTTGCATTTTATACTTATAAAAACGGTGCAAAGATAGCAAATATAAGATATATAAGCAAGCAAAAAAGTAAAAAAACGTTAGTTTTTGAAAAAGTTGCCACAAAAAGCCGCATGTTTAAGAAAAAAAGTGTACCTTTGCGCCCAAATAAAAACAAAAGAATGAATAAAAAAGCCATTATTATTGCGGCTACAGTTGTCGTACTGGCCGTTTTGGGAGGTGCTGCCTACCTCATCTACCAGCAGAAACAGCAGATTCAGGAAATGACCGAAGTATTCCAGCTTGAAAAGGAAGAACTGGAGGATCAATATAACCAGACCGTCATCGAATATGAGGGTTATAAACTGCAGGTCAATAACGATTCTCTGGAGCAGAAACTGGAGGATCAGCGCATCAAGATGCAGCGTCTGGTGGAGGAGCTCAAGCAGACCAA
>DCIF01000129.1:9163-29389 GCA_002315795.1 Bacteroidales bacterium UBA1733 | reverse complement strand
GAGAATACCCAGATCAAGGGACAGATGCAGAACGTGCAGGCGCAGAACCAACAGGTACGCCAGCAGAATGCAGCTCTCACCCAGAAGGTGACCGTTGCAGCTCAGCTCTCTGCCACCAATGTCAGCATTACTGCACTCAATTCCAAGGACAAGGTAGAGAAAAAGAACAAGGCCAGCAAGCTTGCTAAGTTCCAAGTCAATTTCACCATTGCCGCCAATGTCACCGCCGAACCTGGCGAGAAAGACATCTATCTGCGTCTGCTGCGCCCTAACGAGGAGGTGCTGGTCAATGGCTCAAGCGGCAAGTTCAAGTACGAGAATGCCAGCATCGACTTCTCGGCCAAGAAGACCATCGAATATGGAGGTGAAGAGACCCCTGTCACCATCTATTACAAACGTGTAGAAAACATCGACCCAGGTACCTATCGCGCAGAGATTTACGCTGATGGCAACCTCATTGGTCGTGGAAGCATCGCCCTCAAATGACCTTTCTGAGTAAGAAGGACCCTATCACCACTGCCAAACGGATCTGGCGGTTTCTGACTCACGACATCTGGAGTATCACCAACGATGATGTGCGTGGCATCTACCGTTGGCTGATGAACGTCTTCAAGGCGCTCTATCTCAGCATTCGCTTCTTTGTGGCCGACCGTATCATCGAGAAGGCCTCTGCCCTCACCTACTACACCCTGCTGGCTTTAGTGCCCGTAGTGGCTCTGGTCATCGGCATTGCCAACGGCTTTGGTCTTCAAAGCTATATCTCCGGTTCTCTGCAGCACATGCTGCCTGGCCAGGAGGAGGTCACTGGCTATGTCATCTCGTTTGCGGCCAACTATCTGGAACACACGAAAACAGGCGTCGTCGTCGGCATTGGTGTGGTCATGCTCATCTATGTCATCTACAGTCTGATAGGCAACGTCGAGACGGTCTTCAATCAGATCTGGCAGCAGAAGAAAGGGCGCACCACCCTGCGCAAAATCACCGATTATCTGAGTATCATGCTGCTGGTACCTCTCTTTCTGGTGCTCACCTCAGGTATGCAGATTCTGTTGCAGACCTACATCAAGACCGACCTCTATGACTATGTATTCAGCCAGACGCTGATAACCGTCCTGCGTTGGGGTCCTTATGCGTTGACCATCGTAGCCATGACCTTTGTCTATATCGTCATCCCCAATACCAAAGTACGTTTCATCAACGCGCTGGTAGCTGCCACCATTGCCGGTTCGGCCTTTATGCTCTTCCAGGGTCTCTTCATCTCCGGACAGATCTGGGTGAGCAAATACAACGCCATCTACGGCTCTTTTGCTGCTTTACCACTCCTCCTGCTCTGGATTCAGATGGCATGGGTCATCTGCCTCTATGGCGCAGAGCTCTCCTATGCGTCGCAGAACATACAGAATTTCAATTTCGAGGAAGACATGCAGAACATCTCGCGCCAGTATAACGACTTTCTCACCATGCTGGTAGCTTCGGCCATCTACCACCGTTTCAGCACCCAGCAGCCTGCGCCTACTACCGAGGAGGTCTGCCACTCCCTACAGCTCCCTTCTAAGCTTGTAGGTAGCATCATTGCAGACCTGTCTGAGCGTGGCATCATCTGTGAAACTGTTGATGTAAAACGCAAGAGCGACCAACATACGTGGATTCCTGGTCGTGATGTCTCTACCTATTCCATTGCCTCGCTTGAAGATGAACTTGACACTTTCGGCATCACCGATTTCAAGTACAAATATAGTCAGATCTATAGCAAGGAGTGGGAAGTCATGGAGCAAATGCGCAGCTCCGCCTTTACCAGTGGTTCATCCTACTTGCTCAAAGATGTCGAACTGAAAAGTGTCAAAGAGTAATTCAACCTCTTGAAAACCTCATTCGGCATTTCTGAAGAACCTTTCAAGACCTTGAAAACCTCATTTGACTTTCCAGATGCCCCTTTCAAGACATTGAAAAACTCGTCTGACTTTCCCGATGCCCCTTTCAAGACCTTGAAATCTCCATTCGCTTTTTCTAAGTAATCTCCCTCTATATAGTTTTACTAATCAGAGCACAAAAAAGATACTTACCTGAGAATGAACCTCAGATAAGTATCCTTTAATTGCAATTTCAGTTACAAAAAGATGCACATGCACCCTTAATCATCAGTATCTGGAGCCTGATCGATGAGATCAAGGAACTGATCGAGCAATGGAGTGATGATGATCTGGGTGCGACGGTTGCGAGCACGGCCTTCAGCGGTGTCGTTGCTCTCAAGGAAGTTGTACTCACCACGACCAGCGGCAGAGAGACGCTTAGGATCTACGCCATACTGGGTCTGAAGTGCCTGAACTACGCTGCTGGCACGCAGACAAGAGAGGTCCCAGTTGTTGCGGATGTTAGGCTTGCTGATAGGCACATTATCGGTGTTACCCTCTACCAGAACCTCATAATCCTTGTAATCGGTAATGATCTTGGCGATCTTGCTGAGGGTCTCGCCAGCCTTGTCATTGATCTCATAACTACCGCTCTTATAGAGCATATTATCGTTCAACGAGATATAGACAACGCCCTTAAGTACCTGCACGTCAACATCCTGCAATTCGCTCTTACTCAGACTGCGGGTAAGTTTGTTGGTGAGCGCCATATTCAGCGAATCGCTCTTCGATTTAGCATCGACCAGCTGCTTGATGTACTTGTTGCTGGCATTGATCTCATCCACGAGCTTGCTGATGTTGACACCAGAAGAGTGGATGCTCTTGTCAAGCGACTCCTGAATGGCCTTGTAGGCTTTCATGAGTTCCTCATTATTAGCCTTAGCTTCGGCCAAACGTTCATCAAGGCTCTTACTGCCCGAAACGCAGGTAGCGAGCTCTACGCGTGCATCGTTCAAATCTTTCTGAAGGCTGGCATAGTCGCTTTGCAACTTAGCATATTCCTTCTTCGTAACGCAACTGCTGAGCAGTGCTGTTGCAGCCACGGCTGCAATCATCAGAAATTTCTTCATAGCTAATGTCTTTTTGAATTAAATGTATACTTTAGACTCAGAAACAAGCAAGGGTTTAAAAAGCATCAGTTTTTAGGACGGAAATCGCTACTTCGCTGATAGATACGCAGGTCAAACTGACTAAGGCTTGCAATACCGAACTCTATGATCTGCGCCTGCAAGTGTTCGTAAATGACCCAGTCTTTGGTGTGCGAGAACGCATAGAACTGCACCGGTACACCCTCAGTGCTCGACTGCAGCTGACGCACCATAAAGGTCATATCAGAATTAACGGCCTTATTAGAGAGCAGATACTGTTCCATAGCATAACGGTATGCCTCCAGATTGGTCACAGTGCCCACGCGCTGCAAGGCATCGGCTGGCAACTGTGATTTGGTGACGAACTGCTTTACCTCATCGGCCGAAAGGAAGCGGATCGTGTGCATATCAATGTTGATGGAGCGACAGAAACGACGTCCAGCGCTCTCCTGCATGCCACGCCAGTTGAGAAACGACTCCTGCATCAGCGAATAAGGCGGGATGGTGGCAATGGTGTTGTTCCAGTTCTGCACCTTGATTGTGTTGAGTGTGATTTCGGTCACCACACCATCGACGTTGCGCGAAGACATTTCAATCCAGTCGCCCACACGCACCATGTCCTGAAACGAGAGCTGTATGCCCGCCACAAGACCCTTGATGCTGTCCTGGAAGACCAGCATCAGAACGGTAGCAGCAGCACCCAAGCCAGTGAGTAGGAAAGCTGGATTGCGGTCGATCACCACAGCCGCCATAAGGATGGAGCCAATGATCCATACGATGATGACAAACGTCTGACGCAGACCACCTAACGACTGTGCTTTCTCCTCTTTGTGGAAGACAAAGACCTTGAAAACAGCATGAATGATGGCTGTGAGGAAGCGGCAGACGGTAACTATTATATATATGAGTGTGCCACGCGCAATCAGAATGCCCATGAGACCATCTTCGACCGCAAAAGGCAACGTAGCAGTCAGGATAAAGGCAGGTAGGGTGCGTGAGAAGGTGCTCAGGACTTTATCATCGAAAAAGATATCATCCCATTCAGCCTTGGTCTTGGCGGTCACTTTGCGGATGATGGGGACAATGACTTTGCTGAACAGAAGATCGACCAAGTAGGCGAACACCACAATGCCGAGAATGATGCACAGGCGGACCCATGTATCCATCTCGTGAATACCTACACCGAAGTTTTCTTTAATCCACTGATCCATAGTTTACAAAGAACCTTTGATACGCTTCTGCTCCATCAGGAAAGCCTCAGCACGCTGTAGGTCTTCTGGAGTGTCAATACCCACGGTCTCAATATCGACCTGACGGACGAGGATGCGCAGACCGTTCTCTAACCAGCGCAACTGTTCCAGACTCTCGGCCAGTTCAAGCGGTGTCTGTGCCATAGAAGTGATGCGCGCCAAAGCCTCAGGGCGGTAGGCATAGAGGCCGATGTGCTTGAAGAAGGTATGTTTCTGCAGCCACTCTTCCTGTGGAATGCCACGCAGATAAGGAACTACCGAGCGACTGAAATATAAGGCCTGGCCTTTAGGGCTTACGACCACTTTCGGCGAATTAGGATTGAGAAGTGCTTCTAGTCCGTCTTCCGGGTGGAAAGGCTTCACCAGAGTGGCGATATCGGTCTGAGGATCCATGAAGCAATCCTGTACGGCACGAATCTGTTCTGCGGCAATGAAAGGCTCATCGCCCTGCACATTGATCACGACATCATAGTCGGTACCCAGAGCCTCAGTGACTTTCTGATAAGCCTCATGCACGCGGTCTGTGCCGCTCTTATGCTCGGTGCTGGTCATGACTACACGGCCATTGAAAGCCTCAACAGCGTCATAGATTCTTGCATCATCGGTAGCCACCACAGCCATATTGACCAGAGGTGCCACTTTCTCATAGACACGCTGAATCACAGGTTTTCCACCCAGCAGCGCCAGTGGTTTGGCCGGGAAACGGGTGCTCGCATAACGAGCGGGAATTATTGCAATAACCTTCATGGGTTAATGTGAAATATTGAATATAAAATGTTAAATGTGGAATTAGAGCGTACGGACTTCTTCGACGCCACTAACAAGTTCAATGGCACGGATGGCCTCAGTAAGCTCGAAGGAAGAAGAAACACGCATTTTGATAATCGTACGGACAATATAATCGGTAGTGACCGTATTGAGCTCGTCGATGCTGAGGTGAAGCTCATTAGAGATGATGTGAACAAGATCCATCAGCAGACCATGACGATCGACGGAATTGATCTCAATACGGGTGCTATAAGTACGACCGGGGAGGATGGGGAGATCGACATCGACAATGGTATCACCTTCTGCCGCTGAGAGGGCAATGGCCTCTTTGCAGTTGCGCTTATGCACCAGGATAGAGCCATCCTTACGCTTGAAGCCCATGATCTCATCGCCCGGCAGAGGGTTACAGTCGGGACAAAGCTCGAAGGGGAACTCCTCCATAGAAATGCCACTCTTGTTGAGCGAGACGGTGATGCTGCGACGGGCTTTGTAGGTGGAGATATGCTTCAGCCAGCATGCCTCAGGCAACTGATCAGGATCGGTACCAATCTCCACACGATCGCCACGCTTCAGGACGGTGAAGATAGAAACCAGCTTGCCATTGACACGCGCATATTTGGCATGATTGCCCACATTGGTGTGGATTTCGTAAGCGAAATCGAGTACCGTACTGCCTGTAGGCAGCAGGATGCTGTTGCCCTTAGGGGTGAAGGCTATGATATCGTCGTGGTAGAAAGAAGAGATGACCGACTCCATGAAGCCACCCTCCATGCCCGACTGTGCCACATCGCGCAACACGCCGCGGAACTTCTGAATCCAACCCTCGACACTCTCACTGCGGTCAGAGATACAGCCAATCTTGCTGTTCTTGTCCATCTCAGAGGTACAGATATGCACTTCGGCCCACTGGCCCATCATGGTCATCACCTGCACGTGGAGCGCCTGATATCCATTCTCCTTTGGCTGGTCAATGTAGTTGATGAGCGAATACGGACGCTCCTTGTAGAGGTCGGTCAAAAGGCTATAGATGCGCAAACACTGCTCTTTCTCAGAGAGCGGCATAGTGTCATCGAACTCAAAGACGATATGCACCTGATGCACATGATCGAGTTCCTTGAAGGTCTGGCCCGAATTCTGCATCTTACGCCACAACGCATAGACCGAACGTGCACGGGCATAGACATGGGCCTCAATGCCACGCTCACGCAACATGAGACGGATAGGCTGCAGGAAAGACTCAATATCGTCTTCATGCATAGACATGTAGCGATCAATCTTCTTTTGGATGCGCTGATATTCGATAGGCGAACGCCATTTGAGCGAGAGGTTCTCAAGCTCTGATTTGATATCGTACAAGCCCAAACGATTGGCCAGAGGAGCATAGAAATAATCGGTCTCAGAGGTGATTTTCATCTGCTTGTCCGTGCGCATAGAGCCCAGGGTTCGCATGTTGTGCATACGATCAGCCAACTTTATGAGCAGAGCGCGGATGTCGTAGTTGATACTGTCAAGCATCTGCTGGAAGTTATCAATCTGCTTGCTGACTTTGTAGTTGCCATCTGTATTCTTGGTAAGCACCTGTACCAGTCCGGCCACATCAGGACCAAAGTTGTGCAGAATATCATCGACGGTATATTCCGTATCCTCAACCACATCGTGCAACAGCGCTGCCATGACCGGATTTGTCTTCAGGCCAAGCTCCACCAGGGCCACACGTGCCACGGCAATAGGGTGAGTGATGTATGGGATACCCGATTTGCGGATTTGCGCAGAATGGGCCTCAGCCGCAAAGGCGTATGCAGCTTCAATGCGCGGAATCTCATTGGCAGGAATACGCTCTGCTACGCGCTCAAAGAATTCGCTACGATCCTGTTCTACGATTCTCTGGCCCTCTTCGGGCGTACATTTTGCTTCCATAACTACAATAGATGATCAATTATTCTCTTGATAAGGTGTGTAAGATATACGTGTCTGTGTGGGTTCTGGACCCAGTTCTTCAATGATACCGAGCAACTTCTGACGCAACCCCTGAAGTCGCTGTATCACCTCCTGTCGGTTCTGGTGTTCTGAGACATCGCCCGAACTGAGACGGCGTTTGGCTCCGTCAATCGACAATCCTTCTATGCGGATCAGCCGGTAGATAGCGGCCACCTGCTGCACGTCCTTGCTGTTATACAGACGGTTGTCATGACCCGTGCGGCGAGGATGCAGATAACGTGGGAAGGCTGCTTCCCATTTGCGTAGTAGGTCGGTACTGACGTCAAACTTGTCGGCCACCTCTCCAATTGAGAGGTATGGCTTCTCCATTGTCAGATCTTTGATTTCCTTGCTGCGCTTGAGCATAGTAGTGATTCGTCTCTTTGTTTTTTCTAAAATTGAAAGACAAAGATGAAATATAATTTTGAATTTTCCAAAAAAAAGGGAGATAATTCTTTAATTAGAATTAAAAATGCCGTATTTTGCTCTCAAACGAGGCAAAATACGGCTTATAAATGACGCCAATAATCGGTATTCAGCTTACGCGAAGACTTAGTCTCTTCGACGACCCATGAACATCATGATGTAGTAGAGCAGTGTCATAAGCGAAGAGAGTGCAGCTACAACATAGGTGTAAGCGGCCGACTTCAGGGCTTCACGGGCATCCTGATGCGTGTTGTAAGAGGTGATGCCACTCTTGTCAAGCCATGCCAAAGCACGCTTTGAGGCATCAATTTCGACAGGAAGCGTCACGATGCTGAAAAGGGTGGTCACGCCAAACAGTACAATACCTGCCAACATCAGAATCGGGAATGACTCAATGAGCAGAATGCCGACAAAAAGCACAATCTGGGTCATGGTGCTGGCAAAGTTGACTGCTGGCACCATCTTGCTACGCAAGGTCAACCAGGCATAGGCCTGTGCATGCTGCACGGCATGTCCGCACTCATGGGCAGCGACGGCTGCTGCTGCAATGTTGCGCTCAGCAAAGGTTGAATCACTCAGATTGAGGGTTTTGTTGGTAGGGTTATAGTGATCGGTCAACTGACCCTGCACGTGGGTGATACGCACATCCGAAAGTCCGAAGCTATTGAGCATCATCTGAGCCACTTCTGCCCCCGAATAACGAATAGGTTCCTGACTGTAACGCTCCATCTTGCGCTTCAGATTGGCCTGCACTAAATATCCAAGAAGTGCGATAACTCCCATCAGAATGAAATATCCGTAGTGGCCTTGCATCGCCATGTAATATCCTTCCATAATTTCTAAATAATAAACAATATTAAAAATGAATTATCTCCTACTATTTGGTAGGATTAGACCTGCTTCCCCGGTCATACCTATTCGGCTTACTCTTTCCCTGGCTCTGATTGCCACGTGGACTGAAGTGATTGCCAAATTGGCCATTGTTGTTTTTGGGTCCGCCGGTATTATACTTACCAGCAACATTCATGCCAAACAGGCGTTCTGCCAGGTCACGTCTGCCAAGTTTGATGAGTGAAGCACGCAATTTTGGCACATTCTCGGGTTGATACCAGAAGAAATAGGCACGTTGACGCAGTTTCTCTTCTGGACTGTGAGCGCAATAACAAGGCTCGAGCGTATAAGGATGATAGCCGCTATACCAGATTTCGGTAGAGACGGTCATAGGGGTTGGCGTGAAGTCCTGGACCTGCTCTAACTTGAAGTCAAGCGTCTTGGTCTCTGCAGCCAGTTCTGCCATGGCTATCTCGTTGCTGGCAGGGTGACTGCTGATGAAATAGGGAATGATCTGCTGCTTCAGTCCATACTTGCGATTGACCTCATCAAAGATGCGTTTGAATTGGTGGAACTGCTGGAACGAAGGTTTGCGCATCACATTGAGCACCTCTGGGTTCGTGTGTTCTGGAGCGACCTTCAGTCGGCCAGAAACATGATTACGTATCAGTTCCTCAGCATAGCGCATGTTACAAGCCTTGAACTCGCCCGCTTTGCCTTCGTGCAAGATCAGGTCATATCGCACACCACTGCCAATAAACGATTTCTTGACACCTGGCAAGGCATCAACGGCCTTATAAACTTCAAGCAGCGGTGCATGATCGGCATTCAGATTGGGGCAGACCTGCGGGTGCAGGCAAGACGGACGCTTGCATTTTTCGCAGAGAGACAGGTTCTTACCTCGCATCTGGTACATATTGGCCGACGGACCACCCAGGTCACTAATATAGCCTTTGAAGTCGGGCATCTGCGTCACCTTGATAGCCTCTTTGACAATACTTTCCTTGCTGCGAGAAGAGATAAATTTGCCTTGGTGAGCCGAGATGGTGCAAAAAGCGCAACCGCCAAAACAACCGCGATGCATACAGATGGAATGACGAATCATCTCGTAAGCCGGAATCACCTTGCCATTGTAGCGCGGATGTGGCATACGAGTGTAAGGGAGATCGAACGAGGCATCTACTTCGGCCGTAGTGAGTGGCGGATAGGGTACATTGACCAGCACAGCCATGTTGCCTGTCTGCTGCCAGATTCGCGCGGCATGCCACTTGTTGGATTCTTCCTCGATATGGCGGAAATTCTCTGCCTGTTTCTTCTTGTTTTTCAAACACTCTTCATATGAATGAAGCACCACGTCATGCACACCATCAGGATGCAGCGGGATCTCAGAGACCGGCCTTCTGCACACCACTTGCGGAATATCGCGGAGACTCTCTATGAGAGTTTCTCTTACTCCCAATTGCTCATTCCTACTTCCTAATTTCTCATTAGCGTTCGAAAGACGCGCAGCGATTTCGAGCGTCACCTTCTCTCCCATGCCATAAGTAATGATATCGGCCTCAGTATCTGCAAGTAGAGACGGGCGAAGACGGTCTTCCCAGTAGTCATAATGCGAGAGTCTTCTCAAAGAAGCCTCAATACCACCAAGGATGATGGGCACATCAGGATAAAGTTCGCGTAAGATCTTACTATATACGATAGACGGCATATCCGGACGCGCACCAAAACGACCGCCCGGGGTATAAGCATCCTCAGAGCGGCGACGACGGTTGGCCGTATAGTGATTGACCATACTGTCCATTGCACCAGGTGACACACCAAAGAAAAGACGTGGTCGGCCCAGTTTCTTAAAGTCACGATAGTCACCATGCCAATCCGGTTGTGGAACAATGGCCACACGATAGCCTGCTGCCTCGAGCACTCGCCCTATGACAGCTGCACCAAAAGAAGGATGATCGACGTAAGCATCCCCCGAGAAGAGTATGACATCCAGTTCGTCCCATCCACGAAGCTGCACTTCTTTGGCCGAAGTCGGCAACCAATCTTGTAACATTTAGAAAATGTAAAATGTAAGATATAAAATGTAGAATATGAAATGTTCTGCGCAAAGATACATGCTTTTGCCGAAACTTCCAAATTTTCTTGCATTCTTCGTCTGAAAACGCTATCTTTGTCCCTCCAATAAAGATAAAAAGCAACCTATGAAAGGCCGTTTTGCCCCCTCGCCCACCGGACGTATGCACCTTGGCAATGTATATGCTGCACTGCTTTCCTGGCTTTCGGCCAAGAGTCAGGGCGGCACGTGGGTGCTACGTATTGAGGACATTGACCCACAACGCAGTCGACAGGAGTTTGCAGACCAGCTCATGGATGATCTGCGCTGGTTAGGACTGGAATGGGATGAAGGTCCCTATTATCAGAGTCAGCGTGGAGACCTCTACGAGCAGTATCTCTCTCGTCTAGACGACCTTCACCTGACCTATCCCTGTTACTGCACTCGTGCAGACATCATGGCCACACAGGCACCACATGAGAGCGATGGAAGAGTCGTCTATAAAGGCACATGCCGACCCACCAACAATTCTCCACTCCTCATTCCTCATTCTTCATTTAGTGCAGCGACCAACTCCTCACGTAGAAAGCCTTGTACCCGCCTTATTGTCCCCGACGAAGAGATCACCTTCACAGACGGACACTATGGTGCACACAGCATCAACCTGGCTACTCACTGCGGTGATTTTATCTTGCGACGTGCAGATGGAGCCTGGGCCTACCAGTTGGCCGTGGTGGTTGATGATGCGTTGATGGGAATTACAGAAGTAGTGCGAGGCTGGGATCTTCTTTTATCCGTGCCACAACAGATCTATCTGCATAGACTCTTAGGTTTCACGCCACCGACATTCTGTCATATTCCGTTACTCTGTAATCAGGAAGGTCAACGTCTCTGTAAACGAGACAAAAGCCTGGATATGGGAGAATTGCGCAAAAACAGGACCGCAGAACAGATCATCGGTCTACTGGCTTACTATGCCGGCATCATAGACCGTCCCTTGCCAATCTCGACAAAGGAACTGATTCCATTATTCAATTGGGGAAAAGTATCGACTGATGAAACTATTCAGACGAAAACGGAATAGCAGAGATTTTTTGTTGAAAAAGCTATAATAGTTGAGACTATTTATTGAAGATACTATAGTAGATGTATTCCCAACCCTTTTCACAAAGCTCGTTGAGCTGGCTAGCAAGGATCGGATGAGTCTCAAGCAAGGAAACAAGTTCTGGATTATAACGAGTGCCCGCCTCCTGGTGGAATTCCTTGGCAAGGTCATCAAAGTGTTTGTTTTTACGGTAGTTACGACCCAGACGAGAGGTAGCAGCCTCCAAGCAATCGGCCAGCGTAAGAATATCTATCAGAACACGATAAGGCGACTTGGTATTGTCAAAGCTGGCCGGATAACCTCCCTTGCCATTATACCACTTATGATGACCCAAAACGATATCGTGGATCTGCATGAGTGATGAATCGACCTGCAGATACTCCAGTCCCAGTTCCGGATGGCGCTTGATGATAGAATACTCATGATCTGTGAGCTTGCGGTATTCATTGCGGATGATATCTGGCATGCGTGTCTTGCCTAAATCGTGAAAGCGAGCACCATCGCTAAAGAATGAGATAAGACGCCGAGGATTTTTCTGTACTTCATCTGGCGAAGTATAACCTAACATACCTACAAGCAGCTCCGGACGGGCATCTATTACTGCGTTCAAAATCGTAAGTGCCAACTGTGTCACAGTCTCAGAATGAGCACGTGTAAATGGCTGAGAGAAGAAAAGTACCTGAGAAAGGAACAGCTTGCGCTCATCAGGATAAAGATGGTTGTGAATACGCGGATAGATGGCCACATTAGCCAATGAACGCACCAACGACGGCATGGTATTGGTGAAACTCAGATGTGCAAGATCATAGAGAATCTCATCACAATAATCCTTGATCAGTTCATGCTTTTCTAGTGCTGTCATATCTGACACATCGACATAATAGGCACACTCAAGGATGTTGCTGAACTTAGTAGGCAAATTTTCTTCAGTAAGTATCTCTGGCGAGGTCTGTCGGAGGATAGAATCGCAGATTTGCAGTGCCTGAACAGCGGAGATCTGTCCTAATTGCTGACGCATCAATACAACACGACGACGGTTGTTGGGTGCAAGCCTTAGTTCCTGGTCAGGATACTTATCGAAAAAAGACACATAGGAAAGTATGAGACTGTCACGCACACGGTCAAAACGATGAGTGCTATCGGCCACATAGACGTTACGCAACATACTCAAAGTATGGCCTTTGAGCACATTCTGCGCACTCTTGATGGTCATATCATCAACGCCTTCGCAGAAGTTCTGATTAAGCAGCGTTTGCTCAAGTAGCTGGCGATAATATTCCATCTCTTTAGGCGTGAGCAATCCGCGATAGACCAGCGTTGTCTGATTGACGAGATTCATGCAGGCGCGGATGTAAGCTTTGGCAGTAGAGGAATTGAGTTCGAGATCACGACCAGGAACCAGGTGGTCCATGATCTCTCTGTAAATATCTATCGCCCTATATAAATCAGTAGAATCGCCCGAGACATAAGTCAGGTTGAAGTTTGTAGCCAACTGGACACGTAACCAGATATAGGCTGAAGGTGCAAGTCGCTTGATATCTTTGATGCGATTCGTTCGTTCAATAAACAAGCGGCAGACTTCTTCCTCAAGGAAATCATCGTCAATCTGTGGCAAGACATTATAATCAGGATCAAGAAAAGCACGCAGCAGATCATCATCGGTGGTAGCATTGCGCAGACGGTTCATGAAAGTATTAATAGTCTGCTGATTGCGCTGACTCAGGTCATTGACCAGACGAGCTCTTCGCAAGAAGCCCGAAACCCATTCTTCCTGCTCCTGCTGAATGAAAAGGCTGTCGTTAAGATGGTTGAACTGGTGAACATTCTCGTTGACGGTATTGTAAAACTCCGTAATATCCTTGGCCGTGAGCGGTGTCTCTTCTGCCGATGTCTGCGCATACACCTTAGTTCCTGTACTGATGACCAGCACAAGTACCCAGGACAAAAGAACACTTAAAACGCAGCGAGACATAAGGATGGCGAATAAAACACGATAAAAGACACTATAGTTTTAAAAAACTGCGCAAATATCCGCATTTTTTCTGAATTTGCCAAATATCTTGCAAAAAAAATTAGTCTGGCTGCTCTTTTTTGCAACCAGACTAAATATTATCTCAAAAATAAATACGAAAAAATCAGATGTTTGGAGTATCCCAAACCTTTGATTCTATGGCGTTGATACGTACAGCCTGACCTCCAACGGTGATATCAAATTCACCAGCCTCAAGAATCCACTTGCCGTCAGCACCTACGAAAGCGAGATCTGAAGCAGGGATAGTAAGCGTGACGGTCTTGGTCTCACCTGGCTGAAGTTCCACCTTAGTGAAGACGCGCAGACGGCGACTGTCTGGTACAATTGACGCTATAAGATCGCTGCTGAAGAGCAATACCGGTTCCTTACCTGCTACACTGCCAGTATTAGTTACATCGACCGTAAAAGTAAGCTCATCAACGGCCTTGAAATCTGTAGCAGCAGCCTTGAGATTACTATAAGTGTAGGTGGTATAGCTCAACCCGTAGCCAAAGCCCCATTGCTGGGTAACCTTAGCATCATAGTCATAAGCACCTGCCATGGTGCTGACCTGCTCTGAGACCTTGAAGTCATAGTTGATGAGCGAGTTGATTTCCTTTGGATAGGTGTATGGCATCTTAGCACTGAAGTTAGCATCACCTGCCAGAAGGTTTGCCAACGCATCTGCGCCATAGTTTCCTGGCAGGAAGATATCAACGACCGCCTTTGCCAATGGCTCAATGTCGGCCAAAAGACGTGGACGACCGCCGTTGATGATCATCACAACAGGCTTGCCAGTCTTTGCTAAAGCCTTCACAAGATCCTTCTGGTTCTGTGAGAGATTGAGGTCTGTGAGGTTACCAGGAGTCTCGCAGTAAGAATTCTCTCCGATACAAGCCACGATGATATCTGCACGGCTGGCAGCTGCAACAGCCTTCTGGATCTGAGGCTCATTCTCATCCCACCATGAACCACGCTCATTGTAGGTCACACCTTGTTCAAGAATGACGTTCTGCTGTCCGAACTTATTGGCGAGTGCCTCATAAATAGTATTGTATTTCTCAACGAACTCAGGATCGTTAGTACCTTGCCAAGTATAGCTCCATCCACCATTGAGACAGCGGATCTGGTTGGCGTTAGGACCAGTGACAAGAATACGCTTGCCCTGAGCGATAGGAAGAACGCCTTCGTTCTTGAGCAGCACTTCTGTTTCCTCAGCAGCGTGGAGCGACTTCTCGGCCCATTCCTGCTTTCCGAAATCTGGGAAATCGGCTAAATGAGTGTCTGGTGCATCGAACAAGCCTAAACGATACTTAAGACGAAGAATGCGGCGCACAGCATCGTCAATTCGCGACATAGGCACCTGACCCTCGTTGACAAGTTCCTTCAGGAGAATGCAGAAATCAACAGAATATGGATCCATACTCATATCAATACCTGCATTGATCGCAATTCGGATGGCATCTTTCTTGTCCTTAGCTACCTTCTCACGTGTATAGAGATTGTTGATGTCGGCCCAGTCTGTGATGATCATACCATCCCAATTGAGGTCTTCCTTAAGCCACTTGGTGAGATATTCATAGCTGGCATGAACAGGTACACCGTTGATTGAAGCTGAATTGACCATAATGGTCATAGCGCCAGCCTTGATGGCGTTCTTAAAAGGTTCAAAATACTTCTCACGAAGCATCTGTGGAGAGATGTAAGCTGGCGTACGGTCCTTGCCAGTCCAAGGTGCACCATAGGCAAAGTAGTGCTTCACTGAAGTAGCCACATGGCGACCGTCAATGTGGTTATTATCCTCACCCTGATAGCCACGCACAGCCGCTTCAACCATGCGAGAGGTGACTACAGGATCCTCGCCATAGCTCTCCCAGATACGCGACCAACGCGGATCACGACTAAGGTCGATGGTTGGATTGTAAACCCAAGGGCAGTCGGCAGAACGACTCTCATAAGCACAGATCTCTGAAGCTTGGAATGCTAAAGAGGTGTTGAACGAGGCTGCCACATTGATGCTCTGTGGGAAAAGTGTACCACCAGCTACATACGTAGTACCGTGATTATTATCAAGACCGAAGATGCAAGGGATACCAATGTACTTCATCGAAAGTTCCTGAATCTTAGGGATGATTTCCTGCCAGTGTTCTGGAGTGAGCGCCTTGCCAGGAGCATTGAGGATAGAGCCGACCTTCCACTTAGAGATCATAGAATCAAGAGCAACTTCATTAATCTGCCACTTACGATCTACGTTACCCTCAAAGATATCCAGGCCATAGTTACCCATACGAGCAATGATTTCCTCGTCAGACAAAGCCAGGGTCTCGTCAATCTGCTGCTGGGTTGCACCTCCATACTGCTGCATGACGGCCTTGAGCTTATTCCGATCTACTTTGGCCTCACCCTGAATTTGGTTCGAACCCACAAGGTCAAGATTAAGTTCAAGCATCTGACCAATCTTCTCATCGAGGGTCATCTTCTTGATCCACTCTTCAACATTCTTCTCAATCTGAGGATCCTGAGGGATAGCTGGCGCCACCTTAGGAGACTGTGTGTTTTGGCAACTTGCAAGCAGGAGCACTCCTGAGGCAAGTGCAAGGAAAGATTTTCTCATGATTATCGGTTATATAAGTTGGTTTACGGGTACAAAGATAGGGCAAAATGTCGTAAAAAACAAATTTTGCCCTATCTTTTTATGGTTATTTACTTGAGTTCGTATGCTACGGTCTGTGCAATGTCCTGTGAAGAGGCACCAATGAGGAAGTTGAACTTGCCTGGCTCAGCTTTCCATGACTTAGTTACCTCGTCATAATACTGGAAAGCACGCTCGTTGAGTGTGAAGGTAACGGTCTTGGTCTCTCCAGGCTGTAAGAATACTTTCTGGAAGGCCTTCAGCTCTTTAACAGGACGGTCGACACTTGACTTTACGTCCTGCACGTACAGCTGCACAACCTCGGCGCCTGCACATTTGCCCGTGTTCTTAACCTCGACACTCACAGCTGGCCGACCATTCTCAATTAACAATTGTGAATTATCAATTGAAAATGTGGTATAGCTCAGTCCATGACCGAATGGGAAAAGTGGAGTCAGTTTTTGCTTATCAATCCAACGATAGCCTACATAAAGACCCTCATCATAATAAACATCCCAGATATTAGGTACGGTATCTGTGCGAGCAATACCTGGATAGCGACGTGGATCTGCAACCTTTGCCTTACCCTGCTTGAGAACAGGAGCATGTACAGAACATTGATCCAGAGAAGCATACCAAGTCATTGGAAGGTGGCCAGAAGGATTCTGATCGCCGACCAGAACAGCAGCCAGCGAAGTACCAGCCTCTGAACCGAGATACCAATCCTGCACAATAGCAGGCACCTTCTTGACCCATGGCATTGCTACAGCATTGCCCGAGATATTGACCACAATAAGCTTAGAATTAGCAGCAGCAAGTGCTTCAATAAGCTCATCCTGACCGTATGGCAGACCATACTGCTCACGGTCTGTACCCTCTGCATCGTTATGATCTGCCTTATTCAAGCCACCGATGAAGATCACCACATCTGCATCCTTGGCCTTAGCCACAGCCTCTGCAGTAAGTTCTGCTGGTGTACGACTATCGTTGAGGTTCTGACCCGTGGTAACACCATTGTATTCACCTCCTGGATCACCTACGTAACCACGCACCCACTCTACCTTGGTCTGAGTACCAGCAAGTCGTTTCCTCAAGCCATCAAGAGGAGATACCTCATAACGAGCCTTAAGCGAAGAGGAACCGCCACCTACAGTCATCATCTTGACGGCATTCTCACCTACGACAAGCAGGTTCCTGACTTTGGTCAGATCGATTGGAAGCAAAGTTGGACCGGAAGGATTCTTTTCATTCTTTCCTTCTTTCATCCTCTCATTTTTCAGTAGCACGATACCCTCAACTCCGACATTGATCGCAGTCTCAACATGTTTCTCACTATTGAGCGAACCGAATGGACGGTTAGGATTCATCGTGGTACGGAAGATAAGACGAAGTACGCGACGAACCTTATCATCCAATTCTTTAGTACCGACCTTACCTTCCTCGATCAACTGCTGATAAGGGTCGGCCATCATATAATTATCGTACGCGTTTGTAGCACCCATCTGAAGGCCATCGGTCCAGGTACCATACTCGAGGTCAAGACCATTGTAGATAGCTTCCATAGTACTCTGTGTACCTCCCCAGTCAGAGATGATAGCACCATCAAAACCCCACTCACCTTTGAGAATATCGTTCATCAAATACTGGTTATGGCAGGCATGCTGGTCACGGAAGAGGTTATAGCCACCCATCAATGTCCAGGCGCCACCTTCCTTGATCGCAGCTTCAAAAGCAGGCAGGTAAATCTCGCGCAAAGTACGCTCATCACAATTGGCATTGCTCTGATAACGCTCATGCTCATTACTGTTAAGTGCATAATGCTTCACACATACTGCCACACCCTGCTGTTGCACACCTGTGACATACTGAACGCCCATGCGTCCAGAGAGATAAGGATCCTCTCCCATATACTCAAATGAACGACCATTGAGCGGTGTACGACAGATATTCACACCAGGACCGAGGAGCACAGCCTTCTGACGATAGCGTGCTTCTTCGCCAATCGACTGACCATATGCAAGAGCCAACTCAGGGTTCCAGGTAGCTGCCAGACAGGTCAGAGCAGGGAAAGCGGTACAAGAATCGTTGGTGCAACCAGCCTGATTCCATTCGTCCCAAAGGACATCTGGACGAATGCCATGGGGACCGTCGGTACACCAGAGCTCAGGAATACCCAAACGAGCAACACCTGGACTTGAGAACTTTGACTGAGCGTGGATGATGCCAATCTTCTCACGAAGAGTCATACGACTAAGTGCATCTTCAACACGCTGTTCAAGGGGTTTAGTGATATCCTGATAGACCGGCAATGTCTGTGCGTTAGCTGAGGTCTGCATCATGAGGGAGAAAACTCCAACGGTCATGACAAAGACTGAGGCCTTCTTGTGATTTTTCATTTTCGTACCAAAATATTGTGTTAATATTTGATCTGACTATAAATTAATCAGCTATAGCGGATTCATTTCTGGAATACGCGGACATAATCCACCTCCATCGTGACAGGAAGTGCACTCTCGTCCACGCCCTGGCTTCCACCCCAGTCGCCACCCCAAGCGAGGTTGAGGATTACGTAGAATGGAGCATCGTAAGGCCAATCGCGCTTACCTGTGCCAGGATTCTTGTAATAAAGGGTCTTCTTTCCGTCGACATAGAACTGGAAGTAGTCCTTGGTCCACTCCATGCCGTATGTATGGAACTCGCCCTCTGCACCCTTGCAGTAGACCTCCTTGGTCACCTGGGTGTTGTTGCTGTGTACGTGTCCGGTAGCGTGGAGGGACGATGACACGTAATCCTTGTGGTAACCCACTTCCTCCATGATGTCAATCTCGCCATCATCTGGCCAAGCCTTGAAATTGACAGGCATCATCCAGAAAGCAGGCCATGTACCCTTGCCACTCGGAAGCTTGATGCTTGCCTCAACATAACCGTAGGTCCAGCCTTTATTGCTCTTGCCATATACACGGCCAGAGTAGATCTTGCTACCTTCCTTGAAGCAGTGGATCTGAAGTTTGCCATTTTTGATATTGGTGACTTCTTTCCCGTTTGGTGAAACATGGTTAACATAGGTCTGAAGCTCATGGTTGACCCATCCTGCTCCCTGTACCTCATGTCGCCAGTCACCACTGAGTTCAGTACCTTCCTCGAACTCATCGTGCCATACTAACTTATACTTATCTCCATCCTCAAGCGGACAGGTGATAGCCGGACGCTCAGCACCAGCTTGAACGACGTCAATGATCTGACGTGTCTGACCAGAACGAACAGTCACCTGACCTGTGCGACTCTCATAATCGGCATTGGCCTTCGAGGTAATAGTCACGCTGCCTCCATTTCCTGAAGCGGGAGAGACAGAGAGCCAATTATCGAGCGTGGAAGATTTCCAGTCACCCTTGATCTTAACTTGTACGTTTGTATCGCCACCTGCAGCAGCAATGTCGATGGTTTCCTTGACATCTGCGCCAACAGTTTCGTCTTTGCTATCACCTCCACCACAAGAGCAGAAACTCAGAACCGCGGCCATTAACAGAAGGAAATGTAAGTATTTCATTTTTTGGTTTGTTTTAAAGACAATATCAGCCCTCTGCCCTGAAGACAAAGGGCTGATATGATTTATTATCGTTGCTTATTATTGAGCAAAGTCCGCTTTAGAAAGCAGATTACTCAGCCTCCTGAATGATAATATCCTTAACGGTAACTTGGCAACCTGCAGGATTACCTGCGAAGTCGAGACAAAGCTTAAAGGTTGGGTTGGTGATATCACCCTTAGTAAGAGCAAGGTCAGTCAACTCTACAACTTTCTCCTCATAAGCAGCACATGCGTGACGCTCTGCGGTGAGGTAGTTGTCATCATTACCATTCTCAGTGAACTTGAAGGTCACACCTGGCTGATCAGAATCAGAATAGAGAGTAAAGCGGATGTTGTACTTCTTGTCTGCCTTAATGTCTGCTGCGCCAAGATCTGTACCAATGTGCCACTGTGCCTGCCACTGGTCAGAGGTTGCCTCTGAGAGGTTAATGGTAAAGCTGTTGCCATCAACTTCTGTCTCAGGATCTGCGATCTGTGCCCAACCTGGAGCATAGTAGAAGCTGATGGTTGGATGCTCTCCCTTGAGCCAAAGGTTCTTCTCTCCAGTCAAATCCCAAGCAATGGTCTTAGGACCCTTATGCTCCTGAAG
>DCIF01000129.1:8053-8991 GCA_002315795.1 Bacteroidales bacterium UBA1733 | reverse complement strand
TTATCCTGCTGGGTAAGCTTAACGGTTACACCTGGATGATCATTAGTTGAAGAAATCTTAACACGGAAGTCGTAAGTCTTCTCTGGATCAAGAGCGATACCAGTGTTATTGAAAGTGAACTGAGCCTGCCACTGATCACTTGTTGCACTAGGATAAGAAATGATATATTTGCCACCTTCTGCAGTATATTCTGCATCAGCGATCTGTGACCAACCTGGAGCATAGTACTGAGTAAGCTCAACTGGCATATTAGCGAGAAGGTTCTCACCTGTCCAGTCAATCTTTTCAGCTGGTTCTGAAGGAGTGTCACCGCCATCTGTTGGAGCAGAAATCTTATTCTTGCTATGGTCAATAATGACGATATCCGTGATGACAATTTCCGAGTTCTCAGGATTGCCACCGAAGTCGAACACGAACTTATAGTTGCCGTCAACAGTAGGAGCCTCAAGCTCGGTAAAGTAAACAACGGTCTCCTCCATAGCAGGAATAACAGCCAAAGGACCACCCTGATTGTTTACGAGTGAAGGGTCATCGGTCTGGCTTGTGAGCTTCAGTGTTACGCCTGGAAGATCTGTTGTAGAAGTGATCTTACAAGAGAAGTCATAAGTAGTACCAGGAACGATGATGCTGCTGTTGAGTTCGGTCTGCAAGCAGTACTGAGCCTGCCACTGGTTGTCTGTTGCAGTAGGAAGCTTGACGGTGTAAACACCATTCTCCTCGCTGTGCTCGTAATCAGGAAGACCTTCCCAGCTACCGCCATGAGCGTAATAGAGACTACCAAAAGTAGCGTTAGCCTGCTTCCAGAGGTTGTCCTCGCTGTTCACATCGAAGCCATTGAATACCTCCTTCACCTCGTGCTGAGTGGTGAGGATGTACTGCCATGCGATACCGCCATTGTCCGAGCGGAGTGTCATTGACTTAGTGGTCATGTTGACAAC
>DCIF01000129.1:2299-7877 GCA_002315795.1 Bacteroidales bacterium UBA1733 | reverse complement strand
CCACTCCAATAGGTAGCCTGCCAATCGTTGCTGGTTACACCCCAGTTAGCATAAAGAGTTCCTGCTGCACCTGGGTCGAAGGTATATTTATAGTCCGAAGTGAAAGTGAGGCAGTTTTCATAAACTCCGAATGCGGCTTTCTCATCAGGATTTGCGCTCCACCAGTTGGTACCATCAGTACCAGACTCACCACAGCCAAGATGACCCTTAGCAGTATTGTCAATATACCAAGGTGCCTTGCTGAGCATGGTGGTGTACTTCGTGAAGTCAACAATGCTGTTATTAAGATGGATGGTTTTCTCTACATAGTCAGAGCTGATACCATTACGGTTACCGACATAGCAACGAACGGTATAATCACCCATAGCGGTAATGATACGGCTGTAGCTGGTGCTGGTGCTGATATCTTTCTTACCCTTGCCAAGATCGATCTCCCATACTGGATATACTTCCTTGGCTCCCTTGAGAGAAAGGTTTACCTGATTGGTCTCCTGATTGACATTTACTTCAATCTGGCTGCCAAAGCTTGACGCATTCACAATGCCAGCCTCAGACATGTGGTCGAACTCTTCTGGCGAGCAAGCAACCATGGTGCCTGCCAGAGCCAGAGTTCCGAGCAAATATTTGAATGTATTCTTCATAATTTCAAGTTAAAATGTAAAATGTATAATGTAAAATTTCTTTTGGCTAAATGCAAAATGTAAAATCTCTAGAAGCATGAATACTTAAGGGAACTATCAATCTTACATTTTACATTTATAATTTTACATTTTAATAGTTACCATTCTGAGTAAGAGTACCCTGAGCAGCATCAATATCAGCCTGTGGAATTGGGAAGAAGCGAACAGCCTCTGACCAAGCCTTGGTGCGATAGCCACCTTCGTCATTAGCAGGAGTAAGAACGCTAGCAGCCTTGCCAGTACGTACGAGGTCGAAGTAACGCTTACCCTCAGCTACGAACTCATGACGACGCTCATCGATGATATTGTCAAGAGAAGCAGTAGTTGCAGGCAGACCAGCACGCTCACGGACCATATTCAGGTACTTGTCAGCATCGGCCTGTGAACCAGCAGCGAGAGAGAGCTCAGCAGCATTGAGCAGAGTCTCTGCGTAGCGGTAAACACGGAGGTTATTGTTGAAGCCAAGGTCGGCATCAGCCTTCTGATCCTTGTTGTTAGCCTTCTTACAGATGTACTTGTAAGTATGGTATCCGGTGTACATCCAACCCTTATCGTCAGAAGTACCGTTAGCCTCGAGGTCGATGATAGAAGCCTTCAAGCGCTTGTCAGCCTGATCGAACATCTGATAGGTGTGAGTAGGAACAGAACCGAAGCCCCAACCTGCATCAACATCTGCATACATAGGATCGGTAGGAGTTGTGCACTGGAAAGAACGTGGACCCCAGAGACGTGGAGCTACAGAACCTCCAGCAGCGAGCTGATTGCCCCAGCTACGTACTGAGTTGTCATCGTAGTAGTTGATCTCCCAGATTGACTCCTTACACCACTCGTTCTCCTCATCCCAGATAGCAGAGAAGTCTTCCATAAGAGCAAACTTACCACTGCTGATGAGCTCTTTCATGAAACCAAGAGCCTTTGAGTAACGGCTGTTATCCTTCTGGATCATAACCATCTCAGTGTAGAGCATATAAGCCATTGGCTTATCTACACGACCCTTCTCTTCAGCAGACCATGAATCCTTGAGCTTACCAGAAGCTATGATAGTCTCCAACTCCTCGATTACCTTTGTATAAACCTGATCGGCAGTTGACTGCTCGCAGATATATGGTGCATCAAGATTCGTAAAGTAACAAGGCACATTGCCAAAGAACTTCCAGAGCTGATCATAATAGAATACACGAAGCAGACGAGCCTGTGCATCGATATCAGCCTTCTCAGCATCAGTCATCTCACCTTCCTTAACCCAATCAAGGTACTTGAGCACGTCATTTGAACGCTTAACACCTGAATATGAGTCACTCCAGATACCTGCAGCACAGATCTGTGGAGTAGCAGAATAGTTGAAAAGGAGCTGGATGAATGGCTGGTCTTCACTTGAACCACCATTTGGATAAAGATCATCACCCAAAAGATCAGCAATAAAGTTGAGCGAGCAATAGTTCGAGGTTGAACCATAGTCATACCAGTGGAGAGGTGCGTATGCTGCTACCAGAGCCTCATCAATAGATGACTTGGTAGTGTAATACTCCTCAATGAAGGTGTCAGTAGGACTGGTCACCTCAAGGAAGTCGTCTGAGCAGGCCGTCAGAGAAAGTCCTGCGGCAGCGACTGTCATCAGAATATATTGATTTTTCATATTGTATCTTATTAGAATGTAACGTTAACACCAACCTTGAGCACACGTGGCTGTGGATAAACACCGAAGTCAACACCGCTTGAAGTAGCAGAAGAAGAGATTTCAGGATCAAATCCATAATACTTGGTGAAAGTCAGCAGGTTCTCACAAGCAAAGTAAGCGCGGAGACGGCTGATGAATACCTTCTTGGTGAGGTTCTGAGGAATGGTGTAACCAAGCTCAATGTTCTTGAGACGCATATAGCTACCGTCATGAACATAGAGGTCAGAAGCCTTCCAGTTTGTAGCATCACCAATGATGTAGATAGGATACTTGTCAGAGGTACCCTCACCAGTCCAACGACCACGGATCCAACCAGGAAGGTTGATACCAGAGAGGTCAAGACGACGGCTTGCATCAAAGATGTCGTTACCCTGTGTACCCTGCCAGAACATCATGAAGTCAATGCCTTTCCATGCCGCATTGAAGGTGAAACCGAAGGTCCAGTCTGGAGTACCCTTACCAATCTTAGTGCGGTCATCATCGCTGATGGTACCATCACCATTGACGTCAACGAAGCGTACATAACCAGGCTTTGCATCTGGCTGAATTGGCTCACCACTTGCATTCTTATAGTTAGCAATCTCTGCCTCATTCTGGAAGATACCATCGGTCTTCAAACCATAGAAGTATGGGAATGGCTGTCCTGCTTCAGCACGTGAGATATTGCCAAGGTTCTGTACATTGTCGTACATCTCGAAGCCAGCAGCATTGCCGAGCTTAACGAGCTCATTCTTAAGATAAGAGATGTTACCCTTGATGCCAAAAGTAGCATCAGAAACATTGAACTTATAACCAAGCTCGAACTCAACACCACTGTTCTTCATGTCACCTACGTTACCGATAGGCTTAGACTCACCGACGTATGAAGGAATATTCATCTCCTTCAACATACCGTTAGTACGCTTGCTGAAGTAGTCAATGGTCATCGTCAACGAATTGTTGAGGAAGCCGAGATCGATACCCAAGTCAGTCTGCTCAGACTCCTCCCACTTGAGGTCAGGATTAGCAAGACCACTTGCCTTTGAAGAAATATTTTCCTTGATAGTAGTAGTACCGAAACCGTAGTTGTTACCACCCTGGGTCAATACAGTGTAACGGAAGTCACCGATGTTATCATTACCATTCTTACCCCAGCTGAAACGAACCTTCAAGTTGTTGAGCCACTCACGAGTACTCTCCATGAAAGCTTCGTTCATCACGTTCCAACCAAGAGAAACTGATGGGAATACACCATATTTATTATTAGGACCGAAACGGCTTGAACCGTCACGACGCACAGTTGCCTGAAGCATGTAACGCTCGTCGTAGTTGTAGCTGATACGAGCAAAGAGCGAAGACATGGTGTGTGCTACGCTAGGGCCACCCCAACCATCACGGTCACCATCAGCAGCAATACCAGTAGAAGCGTTGATCCATGGCTTGCTATAATCCTTGATATTATTACGTGAAGCACCGAGAGTCCAACCAGTGTTCTGGAAAGCTGACTGACCGAGTACGACGTTCACAGTGTGCTTACCAAAGTCCTTATCATAGGTCAGGACATTCTCGAGCTGCCATACAGTACCACGATCGCTCTCTGCAGAAGCCTTAGAGTAGCTGGCGTGACGAGTTGGAGAGATCCAGTGCTTGATCTGGTATGAGTCATTACCCCAGAAGCTCATATCCACACCATAGCTGGTACGGAACTTGAGGCCATCCCACAACTGAAGGGTAGCCGACCAGTTAGCCACAAACTTATGACTCCAGTTCTTAGTAGCAGGAAGTGCGAACGAAGCAAGTGGGTTTGCCATCTCATTGAAACCTGCACCAGGAATGTTGAGCAATTCTCCGTTGTTACCATACATTGGCACATACTCCTCAGGATATGCTGCAGAGTAGTCAGCAATCTGCTGCTCAGCAGCAGCACCAGTAACGTATGGAGCAATGAGTGGTGGCAATGAAAGAGCAGAGCTCAATGGACCGCCCCACTGTGAGTTAACGTCAATACCAGATGACTTAACACGAGCGTAGGTCATATTTGAAGAAACCTCCATCTTGTTGAGCCAGTTACGCTCCTTGCTCTCATCGAAGAGAGTTACGTTGAGGTTGTTACGGAGAGTAAGACGGTTATAGTTTGAATGACCGTAGTTACCACCAACAATACCTTCCTGATCATAGTAACCGAGTGAGAGATAGTAATTTACCTTCTCTGAAGCGCCGCTGACAGTGGCCTCATGGTTGGTTACAGGAGCGTTATCATTGAAGAGGAGGTCCTGCCAGTCTGTATCGACGGTTACATTGTAAGGATCTGAGTAGAGAGGAGCCTGGCCGCTGTTAACGAGACCCTCATTACGCATAACCATGTACTCCTGAGCGTTGAGAACGTCACGATGCTTCCATGCGGTCTGCCAACCCTGTGAGAAGTTGTAGCTTACGGTAGCCTTACCCTTCTTACCTTTCTTAGTAGTAACGAGGATAACACCGTTAGCAGCGCGAGCACCATAGATAGCACCTGATGCAGCATCCTTCAAAACCTCAATAGACTCGATATCTGATGGATTGAGGAAGTCGAAACCTCCTTCAATAGCCATACCATCGACGATGTAGAGAGGATCTGAGTTGTTGACGGTACCGGTACCACGTACGCGGATCTTAGAAGCAGCACCAGGCTGACCAGAGTTAGAAGTTACGTTTACACCAGCAGCAAGACCCTTCAAAGCGTTATCCATACGGACAGGAGCTGTACCAGAGAGGTCCTCTGAGCTAACCTTTGCAATAGCAGCGGTAACTACGCTCTTCTTCTGAACACCGTAACCAACGACTACGACGTCTTCGAGCATCTTGTTATCCTCAACCAAGACGATGGTCATCTGTGGCTGAGCCTTCTTTTCCTGTGGGAGGTAACCAACGAAAGTGAACTCAATCACATCGTTCTGGTTAACACCGCTAATTACGAAATTACCATCAAGATCGGTAGTAGATCCGTTGGTTGTTCCCTTTACTCGGGCATTAGCACCAATAATTGGTTCGCCCATTTCGTCCTTAACCACACCCTTCACGGTCAATTGCTGAGCTAAAGCCCCCAATGGCGAGAAGAGCAGCAGGGCCAAGACCATCATAGCCTTCATAGCCCATTTCTGGATTCGGTTTCTCATGCGAAAACTTTTTTAAATAAATAATGTTTGATATTGATTGTTGTTTTTCTCAAAAGATTATGTTAGGTCTGATAGTACTCTGCTTC
>DCIF01000129.1:0-2225 GCA_002315795.1 Bacteroidales bacterium UBA1733 | reverse complement strand
TAGTATTCCTTTTGACGGTGCAAAGATACAGCGCATTTTCTACGATTACAATATCAAGTATATCAATCAGTAAGAATCAGTAAATATATTAATGTTGATTTTCAGCCGATTATGTTTTCCAATCGGTAAACTTCAGGTTGTGTCAAAATTGTATAAGTTTCACAATTTCTTATCGGCAAACGGAAGATTACGTCCCAGTTGCTGGACGACGCGAACGAAGTCTTCTTTATCGATGATTGTTCGACTGCGGATCTTGAGTCTGTTGTTATAAACCGTCTGAGGAGAACAATGAAGGAACTCCGCAATCTTTGTCGAGTCATTAATTCCAAGACGAACCAGGGCAAAGATACGCAGATCCGTATTCAGCAATTCTCCCTTCTTGGGCACGATCTGTTCTTCAGGAGAGAGCAGTGCATTAAACTGCTGCACAAAGTCAGGATAGAGATTCAGGAAGATGGCATCAAAATTGTGGTAGAACTCTTTCAACTCATCTTGCATCACCGTACTCTTATCGGTCATCTGGAGCACCTCATCCCACTGCTTCACCTTCGCCTTACGATTGATGTTCTTGCGGAAGTCGTCAATCTTACTGATATAATTCGAACAAACGCTGAAGAGATAGCTGATATACTCCTCTTTGACAATATTACTTTCACTAAGTTGTATGTTAGCCTCCTCCTGCTGAGCCATAGCTTCCTGCAGCTTTACATTAGCCGAAGTCAGCTGTTCGTTAGCAGCTGCAAGATCCGCACGGTGCTGCTTGAGCTCAAAGTTGACGCGCTGCAGCTCTGTACGACTACGTTTCAGACGTCCATGCTGACGCACCACAAAAGCTATGACCACAAGCAAGGCAATGACCGCGAATGCCAGAATCCAGAGCAGATGAGTCAGATGCTGACGCTGTGCATGGTCACGTTCCTGGTAAGCCGTAAGGATAGAGTCCATCACACGAGCCACACTCACCATACGCGCCTGGTTGTTATAGAGGCGTGCTGTCTCCATGCAGACGTTGATATACTTATACGAGTGGTCCAGGTCACCCTCATCAAAGAGCATCAGTGCCAGTTCCTCAATGGAAGCAATATCCAGATTAGCAGAACGCACATCACTGATGGCCGAAGATGCCATATATTTTATATAGTTATCCCGGTCTCCCAAACTTTCATACAGACGAGCTAAGACATAAGAGAGCATAGCATCATGACGCGAATCCAACGGCAAAGAGTCAACAATCGGACAAAGTCTCTCTATGGACGCTTCTTCATTTTCATGTGACAGATCCTGCCAGGCCTTAAACCATAGGAAATCAGGGTCAGTAATCTCCGTGATGGCATAGATTGAATCACTGTAGATCGAATTCAGCTGGCTATAGTGATCCTTCAACTCTGTTGTCCATGAATACTGGTTCATGTGCGAGTAGAGGTACTGCATCTGGTCATAATAGTTCAATTGCAGATTATGAGGCAACTTCGAAGCGTTGATACCCTCAAGCGCAGCTACCGACTCCAGGAACTGACCAGTAGAAGCCAGAAGAAACGATTCTTTGATCTGCCATTCAATGAGAGCATCCTGATCCTGACGTCTGCGAGCAATCTCCTGATTCTCCTTAACCACCTTCATGGCCAATTCGCTGTCAAAGGTGAAGCACTCATCGTAGATCTCAGCATTATGCAAGAAACGATCTGCTTCAGATGTAATACTATTACCTAAAGCCTGCAGACGCACCAACTTGTCACGCTTGGCAGCCTGATAGCTCTCACGCTTGTCAATCTCACTATCCAAAAGTTGCAGATACTCCTCAGCACTAACAGATTTCTTAGCCATGGCCGGTAGAGCCACAACCAGGAGAAGTAATATCGTAATAATTCTATGCATTGATAGTTGCTAAAAGGTAATATATTATTTATGGTATTTATGACATTTCAGTCTATTCGGACATTCAAAAGACATCGGTTAACAGACTCAAAAAAGATTGATATGATGGCGCAAATTTATTAAAAAATACTCAAATTCGCAAATTATCTGTTAAAAAAATACCACTTTATGTAATGCATGAATTAAAAATATGTTATAAAACATATAATTTCTTTTAGTAACCTCCAAAGGGACAATAAGAATTTGCGAAGTACCTTCCGAGGTCACGGATATCAACACATCCGCGGATGTGTTGATGTTTTAAACGGCTGAAACCGGAAAACGAAATCGTTTTCCGGTTTCAGCCGTCT
>DCIF01000009.1:15705-16940 GCA_002315795.1 Bacteroidales bacterium UBA1733 | reverse complement strand
TTCGCCATTTCAACCGGTGAGAAATCGCGTGTTCCTTTAGGAATGCTGGGTTTTACTTGAGCCATTTTATTGTCTAATTATAGAATGTTCGTTTATTTTTGCGCGCAAATATAGTAAAAATTTTCTTTTTTTAGGTTGAATGGGGCGTTTTTTTGACCAATGTCACTTAAATTAAATTAATAATGCGTATATTTGCCACTCAAATATAATGAATTTAGAGGGACTAATCTCTAAACTCTAAACTCTAATCTCTAAACTCAAATGAGTGTAACAGATATACTACAGCAGACCCAAGAGACGCTTTTCAGTTTTGAAGTATTGCCTCCGTTGCGTGGCAAAGGTATCGGCCAGATCTATGGAGCCATAGACCGACTGATGCCTTTTAATCCGGCTTTTATCGAGGTGACCACACACCGTTCTGACTATACGTATAAGGAGGTGGCACCGGGTCAGTTCCAGCGCGTGGAGGAGCGTCTGCGTCCGGGTACGGTGGCCATTGCATACGCCATCAAGCAGAAATATAATGTGCCAGTGGTGCCTCATATCATCTGCAGTGGATACAGCCAGCAGGAGACCGAATATGAGTTGCTCGATCTGTCGTTTCTCGATGTGCGCGACCTCATCGTGCTGCGTGGCGATAAGTCGAAGCAGGACTCGCGGTTCATTCCGAAGGAAGGCGGTCTGCGCTATGCTTCTGAACTGTGTGAGCAGGTGAACCGTTTCAATGAGGGAAAGCTGCTGTTCGGTGAGCAGCATGAACTGTCGGTCGAACGGCCGTTTACCTACGGTGTGGCCGGTTATCCTGAGAAGCATGAGGAGGCGATGTCGTTTGCTGCAGATCTGCGCGCGCTGAAGCAGAAGGTCGATCTGGGTGCAGGATATATCGTCACACAGATGTTCTTCGACAACAAGAAGTATTTCGACTTTGTAGATAAGTGTCGTGAGGTGGGGATCAACGTGCCGATCGTGCCGGGTATCAAACCCCTGGCAACGCTCAATCATTGCACGATGTTGCCACGCACGTTCCACATCGACTTCCCGGAACCCCTCGTGGAGCAGCTGGAGAAGTGCAAGAGCAACGAGGAGGTGAAGCAGGTGGGTACCGAATGGTGTATCCGTCAGTGTCGTGAGCTGCGCGAGCATGAGGTTCCTTCGCTGCATTTCTACACGATGAATGCGGCGGCGCAGATTGAAACGGTGATGAAGGTTGTTAAGGGATATTAAGGGATATTAAG
>DCIF01000009.1:11478-15646 GCA_002315795.1 Bacteroidales bacterium UBA1733 | reverse complement strand
AGGGATAAGAAGGGAAATTAAGGGAAATTTTGGGATATTAAGGGCAATTAAAGGATATTAAGGGATATTAAGGGACGATACAACCAGATATGCGTTATGCTATCTGCAAAATCTTGAATAGACCAAATCCTTTCCCTATTCTAAGTAACTGATACTATTGTCCCTTAAAATCCCTTAGAATCTCTTAAAATCCCTTAAAATCCCTTTAAAAAAAACATTATGTTTTTACGAAACGCATTTGAACATAAAATCCTGCTGCTCGATGGCGGTTTGGGTTCCCTGATCCAGGAATATGGCATCAAGGGAGCCAATAACGACATGCTGTGTATTGAGCAGCCGGAAGTGATTCTTGATATCCATCGCCGCTATGTGAAGGCCGGTGTTGATATCCTTACCACCAATACGTTCTCGGCTCAGCGCGTGTCGCAGCATGAGTATCATCAGGAAGAGCGTATTGTGGAGATAAACCGTGCTGCAGTGCGTCTGGCGCGTCAGGCAGCAGAGGAGGCTACCGATCGCAAAGTCTATGTCGTGGGAGATGTGGGACCTACGAGCAAGATGCTCTCTATGAGCGATGATGTCAATGATCCGGCTGCGCGTGCCATCACCTTCGACGAACTGGAGGCTGCGTATTACGAGCAGATCAAAGTGTTGGTAGAAGAAGGGGTAGATGGTATCCTCATAGAGACGATCTTCGACACGCTGAACGCCAAGGCTGCGCTGTCGGCCTTTGACAGAGCAAAAGCAGAGCGTGACATTGAAGTCCTGCTGTCAATGACGGTGAGCGATGCCTCTGGACGCACGCTCAGCGGTCAGACCGTAGAGGCTTTCGTCACTTCGGTGCTGCATGCACATCCGCTCTGCTTAGGACTGAACTGCGGCTTAGGTGCTGATGGTATGGTGCCTTATCTGCGTCAGATGTCGGCTGTGGCTCCTTGCTTCGTGAGCTGTCATCCGAATGCAGGTCTGCCCAATCAGTTCGGTGGCTATGACGACACACCCGAGGACATGGTGCGCCAGATGCAGCCCTATTTCGACGAACATCTGGTCAATATGATCGGCGGCTGCTGTGGCACGACACCAGATCATATCGCTGCCATGCGTGCCGAGATCGATCGTCGCGCAACGGAGGAAATCCGTAAGCCCTCACCGCATGATCACCTCATGCACCTCTCTGGTCTTGAACCTCTCGTTTCTGGAGGGTCTTCTATCTCTTTCGTAAAAGTGGGTGAGCGCTGCAACGTTGCCGGTTCGCGCAAGTTCCTGCGTCTCATCAACGAGAAGAACTATGACGAAGCCCTGGACATCGCGCGCAAGCAAGTAGAAGACGGTGCGATGGTTATCGACGTCAATATGGACGACGGACTGCTGGATGCCAGGCAGGAGATGGTGACGTTCCTGAATCTGCTGGCTTCGGATCCGGCGATCAGTCGCGTTCCGATCATGGTGGACAGTTCGCGCTGGGAAGTCATTGAGGCCGGATTGAAGTGCCTGCAGGGTAAAGGTGTGGTCAACAGTATCAGTCTCAAGATGGGAGAGGAGGAGTTCCTCGAGCATGCGCGTGTCATCCGCAGACTCGGAGCTGCAGTCATTGCCATGTGCTTCGATGAAGAAGGTCAGGCTACGGATTACGACCGTCGTGTCAGGATCTGTCAGCGTATGTATGACCTGCTGACGAAGGAGGTAGGTTTCGCACCAGAGGATATCATCTTCGATCCGAATGTGCTGACCATTGCCACGGGTATGAGCGAGCATTTTGCCTATGCGCAGGACTTTATACGCGCTACGCGCTGGATCAAGGACAATCTGCCAGGAACGCGTGTGTCTGGTGGCCTGTCGAACCTCTCGTTTGCCTTCCGTGGCAACAACTATCTGCGTGAGGCGATGCACACGGTCTTCCTGCACCATGCGATACCGAACGGAATGGGAATGGCGATCATGAATCCGGCCGCCGAAGTGCCGTACAAGAGTATCCCGCTGGAGTTGCGCATGGCCATTACTGAGGTGGTGCTGAATACGTATGATGAGGCCAGCGAGGAACTCATTGAGATCGCTCAGCGTATGACCGAAGCGCAGACGGCAGCGAAGGAAGCTGGACGGAAATATGATCCGAAAGCTATCTTTGCACAGACCTCAAATTCGGCCTCTCAGAGCGCGCAGGCTGCGTCTTCGGCAGTCGGTGGTGATAACCCTTTGCTGACACCGGAAGAGCGCTTACAGCAAGCTTTATTGAAGGGTGTCAGTACGACACTCGAACCCGATCTGATGGAACTCATCAACCGTGGCGATTCGCCGCTCAACATCATCTCTGGTCCGCTCATGGACGGAATGAACGAGGTGGGCAGACTGTTCGGTGAAGGCAAGATGTTCTTACCTCAGGTGGTCAAGACCGCACGAACCATGAAGAAAGCGGTGGAAGTACTGAATCCGTTTATGACCGTGAGGAGTGAGGAGACGGGAGTGAGGAGTTCGTCGGCTGGCAAAATAGTGCTCGCGACGGTGAAGGGAGATGTGCACGATATCGGTAAGAACATCGTAGGTGTGATCATGTCGTGCAACAACTTCGAAGTGGTGGATCTGGGTGTCATGGTGCCGACGGAGAAGATCATTGAAGCTGCGATTGCCGAGAAGGCAGATATCGTGAGTCTGTCGGGACTGATCACTCCTTCGCTCGAGGAGATGTGCACCGTGGCCAAGGCGATGCAGGAGGCCGGACTGAGGATTCCGATCATGGTAGGAGGCGCTACGACTTCGCCGATTCATACAGCGGTAAAGATTGCTCCTTGTTATGACGGACCCGTGTTCCATGTGCGCGATGCTGCAACCAATCCGGGATTGGCTATGAAACTGCTTGATCCGACGCAGCATGATGCTGTGGTGGCTGCGAACCGTGAGGAACAGGAGCGTATCCGTCAGCAGCAGGCTGAGAAGCAGACACAGCTGGCGCAGAACAGACAGAGACAGGAAGAGACGGGTGCGGCGACACCATTGCAGCGTAGATGGACGTGCGACTGGAGTCAGTACCAACCTGCAGCAGCTCCTTTCATAGGGAAGCAGGTCTTACCTGCGATAGCATTGACCGAGGTATTGCCTCTCATCGACTGGACGTATTTCTTCTGGACCTGGCGTGTCAAGGCCGAGACCGAAGAAGGACAGAAGCTCAGGGCAGATGCTGAGAAGCTGCTGGCAGAGATAGCAGTCGATCCGGCTTATGCGCTGCGTGCTACACAGGCTTTCTATCCTGCTTGTGGTACGGAAGACAGCATCCGTATCCAGCTGAAGCATTCGGATCATGATCCGGCTTGTCCTTGTTGCAACCAGACGTTGGTGATTCCAACGCCACGTCAGCAGAAGGCAGAGGGTACGTGCTTGTCTCTTTGTGATTACATAGACCCATCCCAGCCTTCCCTCGTAGGGAAGGGGACGGATGTCAGTACGGCTTTCAGGGATTGTATCGGAGCTTTTGCGGTAACTGTTAGTGAACAGATGGTAAATAGACTCGAGTCTTTGAAAGCTACTCAGGGAGGTAGTGACTATGATGTGCTGATGTTGCAGACGGTGGCAGATAGGTTGGCTGAAGCGGGAGCAGAGTATCTCTCGCAGCAGCTGGCAGAGAAGCAGCAGTGGCGTGGTATACGTCCGGCTATCGGTTATCCGTCGTTGCCTGAGCAGAAAAATATCTTCCTGCTGGCTGAGATGATCGATTTCAAAGCCATCGGCATCGCTCTCACAGAGAATGGTGCGATGTATCCGCAGGCTTCAGTCTGTGGCTTGTATATTGCGCATCCGGAAGCAGAATATTTTGAAATATGACCGATGAATATTATATGAAACTTGCGCTGCAGGAAGCTCGTGAAGCAGCTGACGAAGGTGAGATCCCTGTGGGTGCGATCATCGTGTGTAAGGATCATATCCTGGCACGAACCCATAATCTCACCGAGACGCTCAAGGACGTCACTGCACATGCTGAGATGCAGGCCATCACGGCAGCGGCAGAGTCGTTGGGAGGAAAGTATCTGACCGACTGTACGCTCTATGTCACGCTCGAGCCTTGTGTGATGTGTGCTGGTGCACTGGGTTGGAGCCAGATCTCGCGCATCGTCTATGGCGCTTCAGATCCTCGTCGCGGCTTTATGAGCATCGCTCCTGAGGCATTGCATCCGAAGAC
>DCIF01000009.1:11056-11383 GCA_002315795.1 Bacteroidales bacterium UBA1733 | reverse complement strand
TCAAACATTATGAAAAAGTATCTCATTCTCCCTCTTTTGTTACTGACGTTTTTAGTGTCAAGTTGCGGAACCACTTCAACGGTACCTGTTACCGGACGTAAGCATACGCTGCTCGTTGATGACGCACAGGTGCTGAGTCTCAGCAGTCAGCAGTATTCGCAGTATATGCAGTCGGCTAAGGCATCGACCAACAAGACCAACACCGAGCTTGTGAAGCGTGTGGGTAGTAAGCTGGCGACGGCTGTAGAGTCTTATCTGAAGAACAATGGCTTTGCCAGTGAGGTGCAGAACTTCGCATGGGAGTTTAATCTGGTGCAGGATAATGAG
>DCIF01000009.1:10552-10982 GCA_002315795.1 Bacteroidales bacterium UBA1733 | reverse complement strand
CAGGATGAGGCTTCGCTGGCTGTCGTCCTCGGTCATGAGATCGCTCATGCTGTGGCTAAGCATTCGGCTGAACAGATGTCTACACAGCTGAAGCAGCAGTATGGCGCACAGGTGCTCTCAGGAGTCTTGAGTGCTGTGACTACCAATCAGACGGTTACCGGTTTGGCTAATCTGGCTACGCAGATGGGATTCAACTTCGCCAGTCTGAAGTATAGCCGTGACAATGAGACGGAGGCCGATGTCATGGGACTGATCTTCGTGGCTATGGCAGGTTATGACCCTCAGAGTGCAATTCCTTTCTGGCAGCGTATGGCAGCTTCGAGCGGTAACAGTTCGTCGAGCGATCTCTTCTCTGATCACCCAAGTGATGCCAAGCGTATTGCCAAGTTGCAGGAGGTGATGCCAGAGGCACTGAAATACTATACGCCAG
>DCIF01000009.1:8762-10478 GCA_002315795.1 Bacteroidales bacterium UBA1733 | reverse complement strand
ACGAAGAAGAAATGATGAAATATGGTGTTGCGATTTTTTCGCTTATCGTTGGTGGTATGATACTGGCAGGATGTTCGAAGAAGGTGGCTGACACGGCTACACCTTCAGTGACAGCCGATGCGGTGACCGGTGCCACGGAACGTACTTTTAACGCTCAAGCAAGTGCTGTACGTGCATTGCCTTCGGTCATTATCTATCGGATGACAGGAGACTATGCACAGTACGTGCCTGTGACTCTGAGGATGACGGGTGAGCTGTTGTCTTACCCGGATCCGATGGATATCAATGAGTCACAGGCACCTGTAGCTTTGGGAAATGGCTGGTATCTGGATCGTCGTGGTGTAGGTCTGAATACTGCGTTCCTGGATTATACCTACGAGCAGTATCATGCTTTGGAGCGTGTGCCTTCACAGACTACACTGCTGGAGCATATTCTGGTCAAAAAAGGTATTGCTGAGTATTATGACTGTGGCAAGGAGCGTCGTACGATCGATCAGTATCGCCAGCTGGTACAAGATGGATTCCCGGATTGTATTCTGGTGAAATAAGCGGGATAGCTTTTTAATCTTAACGGCAAGCGGCTGCACTGAGACCACGGTTGCGGAGGAGTGCATCGATCTGTGGTTCGTGACCGCAGAAGTTCTTATACATAACCATGCCTTCATCAATACCACCAGGAGTGAGGACGTACTGACGGAAGTTCTGAGCTACTTCTGGATTGAAGATGTCGCCAGAGTTCTTGAATACCTCGAAAGCGTCGCAGTCGAGTACCTCAGACCAGAGGTATGAGTAGTAACCTGCTGCATAACCACCACCGATAGAGTGACTGAAGTTGGTGACACGGTAACGTGGGAGGATCTGACGTGGGATGCCACGCTTAGCCAACTGCTGTTCCTCGAACTTCATAACGTCCAGGTCGGCAGGAACTTCGGCAAGACAGTGGAGATCCATATCGACAAGCGATGCGGCAAGATACTCAACAGTAGCGAATCCCTGACCATACTTACCACTCTCGTCGAGCTTCTTGATGAGCTCTGCTGGAATCACTTCACCTGTCTTATAATGCTTGGCATAGACAGCGAGAACCTCAGGCTCGGTAGCCCAGTGCTCGTTGATCTGTGAAGGAAGCTCTACAAAGTCGCGCTCTGTACCACCTACAGCATCGTAATGAACGGTAGCCATGAAGCTGTGGAGAGCGTGGCCGAACTCGTGGAACATTGTGGTAACATTGTCAATGCTCTGGAGTGCAGGACCATTGTCACCTGAAGGTACGGTCATGTTGCAGACGTTGACAACGATAGGAATCTCGCGGAGGTCAGAGCCATCTTCCTGAACAGTGGTCTTGGAACTGCGGAAACGTGTGCACCATGCACCAGCGTTCTTACCATCGCGTGGATAGTAGTCGCTGAAGAAGATGGCCAGATCCTTGCCATCCTTATCGATGACCTGCCATGCCTGAGCGGTAGGCTCGTAAGAAGGAACCTCTGAGGTAATCTCCTTGAACTGGAGGCCATAGAGCTTATTGGCAACGTACTGGATGCCCTTGATGACGTTGTTGATCTCAAAGTACTCTGAGAGCTGAGCCTCATCGATGGCATACTTGGCAGCCTTGGCGCGACTGCTATAGAACATGTAGTCCCAGCCTTCTGGTTCGCCTTCTACACCATCTTTCTTCATCTCTGCCTTGATGTCGGCAATCTCTTCGTTAGCCTTAGC
>DCIF01000009.1:7722-8617 GCA_002315795.1 Bacteroidales bacterium UBA1733 | reverse complement strand
CGGGCAGAGATGGCCTTGTTGTCCCACTCGTTGCCCTGGTTGCCACGGTTATAATATGCGTCGTAAACCTTGTGACGCAGTTCACGGTTGGTGCAGTACTGGAGGACAGGATTGCACGAAGGACGCTGCATGTTGAACATATACTTGCCTTCCTGACCATTGGCAGCAGCCATGGCAGCAGCAGCGTCGATGTTAGACTGTGGCAGTCCGTCAAGCTCCTCAACGTTATCGACGGTCACATAGGTGTTGTTGGTCTCATGAAGGAGGTTCTGGCTGAACTGAAGCTGGAGCTTGCTGAGTTCGAGGTTGAGCTCACGAAGCTGAGCCTGCTGCTCATCAGAGAGCTCGGCACCGCGCTTTACGAAACTCTTGTAGATCTTCTCAAGCACCTGTTCCTGCTCGTGTGTAAGAAGGTCTTTGTTGTCTTCCTTGTTCTCAAGCTTGATCTGCTGATACTTGTCATATACGGTCTTGATACGAGCGAAGAGTGCAGGATTGAGCGCGATATCGTCAGAGTGCTTAGACAGGATAGGAGAGAGTTCCTTCTGGAGAGCACGCATCTCTTCGGTAGAGTTAGAAGAGCTGAGCGGACTGAAGACACCCTCTACCTTATCGAGCAACTGACCAGCCTGGTCGTATGCTGCGATGGTGTTGGCGAAGGTAGGTTCCTCAGTGTTGTTGATGATGGCCTGGATCTCGGCCTCATGCTCCTCAAGACCTTTGAGGATAGCCTCACGGAAATGTTCGGTAGTGATCTGCTCAAAAGGAGCAATGCCATAAGGGGCGGTGAAGTCGGTCAACAGTGGGTTGCCAGCTTCCTGTGTCTGCTTCTGGCAAGAGAGGGTCAGTGTGCCCATAAGCGCCAGAGCTGTGATAGCTTTGTAGTTCATTGAAA
>DCIF01000009.1:4515-7620 GCA_002315795.1 Bacteroidales bacterium UBA1733 | reverse complement strand
CTGCACGTACTTGTATCGGCCATTATTGAAGAGAATATCTGCGCCGGCCGATTCTTCCTTGCGCTTGTTGATCTCCTTAAAAAGCGTGTTGAGCGTCTTTGAGAACTTCCAGCTGCGGAAGTTCAGGCCCTCAACCTTGATCTTTCGGCCATTCGGGAGTTCCTGAATGAAGGCAATCACCTTTTCATCCATCAGCGTGCGCAGCACTCTTTCGGTCATGTGATATTTTGGCAGGACCACCCAAAGCGTACTGTCGTTCTCGGTGAAAGTGTCATTGCTAAAAAAGTTAGTCGAACTCCTGAGTGTGATGGTGTCGTTGTTCTGCAAGGCAAGTCGCAAGCGATTCCCTTTGGCTACTTCCAGCTTCTCTGAGTCAACGATAGGCAGACAGAGGATGTAATAGTTGTCTCCGCGATTGGTGTAATAGTTGAGCGCCAAGCTGTGTCGCTCATCGCTCTTGCTGTGGAAGAGACCACTGGTGCAGAACGAGACATAATCGCTGGTCAGCAACGTGACATTATTGATAGAGTCAAGAATGCTCATCTGGATGTTCTGTGCATCCAGATGAGCTATCGAGAGTATGAAGATAGCAACTGAAAAAAGTCGTCTCATTAGTATTTGAATGCTTTATATGAGTGAGGCAGGAGTGTCATCTTGAACTTAGCTTCAGGAGCCTCACGACGTCCCCAGAAGCCTGTAGCAGCGCCTTGTGACTGCGGTGCGGCTTCAATGACCTTGCCGGTGAGGAGATCCTCAATCTGAGCCTGCTTGACGTCCATACAGATGGTGATATCGACAGGTTCGTCATTGAAGTTCTCAACGACCATGGTCTTGTTGTCGTACATGAAAAGACTCACCTTTGAAGGAGCGTCGATATAAGCGTCGAGATCCTTGCTCAAGACACGACGGATTTCGCGCAGTGCACCCTGTGGATAATCATAGAGCTGACCGAAGTCATCAGGGATGGTGAGGACGTAGAGGTTGCCCTTAGAATAGAGTCCACGGTGGAGGATAGGGTAGCCAGAGACACCACCTGTGAGCGGACGGCCTGCAGAGACCACTTCCCAAGAGTCGTTGGTATAGTAGTGAACCTGTGGGATGAGGATGTCACGCTCACTCTTGCCATGACGACCGAAATCGTTGACAATGGCTTTCGAACCATCGATCTCAAGCTCTACGATGTCGGCGATACGCTGCTGCTCAAGTTTCAGCAGGCCGGAGGTAATCACCACGTCACCTCCTTTCTGCAGTTGCTGACGGATCTTCTCGATGAGCTGAGGATCACCGGCAGCCTGAGCGGTGAGGAGTACGACCTGCTGGTCGGTAGGGAAATCCGGATACATATCCTGTGGCAGGCCGATCATGCCGAGATAGTTCTGCAGGAAAGCATCGCCACGGCTATGGAAGCGCTTGTACGACTTGATGCCGAGAGGCTTGCCGAGTCTGGCGGTGAGTTCATCGGTCTGATGGAGAACGACACCTGCAATGCGTGCCATGGTGGTAGGTTTGACCGTGGTACCATCGTTGGCCTTGAATGGTGCGGCCATCTCGTCATAGTTCCAGCTGGTACCCAGACCTTGCCATGGGGCACGTGGACCCATAGCGAATGGGATATCGACCAACTGATTGTAGGCGAAGAGTGCAACGGTAGGAGCCTTAGCCAAAGCGGTGAGATGGAGTTGCTCTGCATAACGGTCCATGCTCATGTTGAGGCCACCAGCATCGATCCAGCCACCTCCATTATAACCTGGACGGAGATTGTCAAAATAGCGGATGATGTTATAGCTGAGATAGTTCTGCAGATGTTGTGCGCCGGCAGGATCGCGGGTCTCTGTACCGGTCCAGATACCGTCGAAGAGGTAGGGACCTTCGTCAAGGTTAAAACCGAGACCCTGGAAATCATCATACCAGTTTGGATACTTGATGATGACCTTGACTTTCGGATTGACCTTCTTAGCCGGATTAAGTACCAGATTACGACCAGCTTCGGTCATCAGCTTGAGGCGGTAGTTGGTCCAACTTTCCTTGCTCTTTGCCTTTGCAGCGATCTCTACATCGGTCTTGGCACTGGTGAAAAAGAAGTCGTCGAGAATGAATTCGTCAAAGTGCTTGGCGGTATGCTCTGCAATCTCCTGCACTTTCTTGCGGTCCTTCGGATCATTGTATGCGAAGGTCTCGAAGTTGTTGCTCTCGTTGATGGTGTAGGTGATACCACCAGACACCTCAAGTCCCTTGCTGAGGAAGAACTGCTTAGCCTGCTCGAGTGTCTCGTCAGGGACGATGAGCAGATCACGGTGGGTCTCAAGGTAGATCTTATCTACGTCGAGCTGCTGAGAGATGAGTGTCCAGGTGGAATCGAGCCAATGTGGATCTTTCATCTTCTCTACTTCGTAAGCACGCGTATAGATGGCTACTTTGAAACTCTTGTAGTGACCAGCGAGAGCCACTGAGGTGGTGGCAACGAGTGCCAGGAGGATTGCAAAAAGCTTTTTCATTTTAAGGTAATAAATCGTGTATTATGGTCAATTTCTTTTAGAAAGATCATTCGGTAGGTTCTGACTCCTGATCCTCTGCATCCTTCTTCTTGCCAAGATACTCTGGCAATGCCATACCGGCCTGTTCAAAGAGGTCTGAGAGTGGTGGAATGCTCTTGTAGAGACCGCTGACAAAGCCTGCAGTGGAGTTCTTGCCATCGGCGTTGGTGCCACCATTATCCCATACGGTAACCTTATCGATGTTGATGTTCTTGATGGCTTCTACCTGGGTCTTGACCAGCTCTGGGAGCTTCTCAAGGAGGAGGAGGGTATAAGCCTTGGTAGCATCGCCACCAGCAGCCTGAATCATCTTGTCGTAACCCTGAGCCTGCTTGGTAAGTACCTCGAAGAGACCCTTAGCTTCGGCCTCCATCTTAGCGAAGATAGCGTCAGCTTCACCCTGAGCATTGACACGCTTCTGTTCTGCTTCGGCCTGTGCTTCGATGATCTTACGCTGTTTCTCGATCTCCTGTGGTACGATGACGTTAGCCTGCTGTGTAGAGCGCTCACGGTCAGCACGAGCGAGCTCTGCGAGCTTCTGTGCAGCGTATGCTTCCTCAAGAGCCTTAGC
>DCIF01000009.1:2213-4360 GCA_002315795.1 Bacteroidales bacterium UBA1733 | reverse complement strand
GTCTCCTTCTGGAAGTCGGCCTTACCAGTCTCACCCTTCATCTCCTGCTCGGCAACCTTTACCTTAGCAGCATTGATGGCGGTAGCAGCAGCTTCCTGTCCGAGAGCCTCTATATAACCACTCTCGTCCTTGATGTCGGTGATGTTGACGTTGATCAGCTTCAGACCGATCTTCTTCAATTCGATCTCGACATTCTTCTTGATGTTCTCCTGGAAAGCATCACGGTCCTGATTGAGTTCCTCAATACTCATAGAGGCGATAACCAGACGGAGCTGGCCGAAGAGGATATCACGAGCCATGTCCTGGATGTCGTTAGCGCTGAGGCCGAGAAGACGCTCTGCAGCGTTGTTCATTGAGTCTGGTTCGGTGCTGATACCAACGGTGAATCGGCAAGGAACATCGACACGGATATTCTGGCGCGAAAGCGCATTGGTCAGGTTTGCCTCGATGCTGATAGGAGTAAGGTTGAGGTAAGCGTAGTCCTGAATGACTGGCCATACAAAGACACCACCACCGTGTACACACTTGGCAGAGCCCTTACCGGTAGAGCCGTAAACTACGAGAATCTTGTCTGAAGGGCAACGACGATAGCGCTTCAGAAGTGCTGCAGCAATAAAGATTGCTACGACAACGAGAATGATTGGTAATTCAAACATGGTAATATAGTTTTATTGTTGTTTGCGTTTTTTTGTTTTAAATCTTTTCAACAAGGACGGTTTCGCCGTCAATCTTGCCAGCAATGCGAACCTTGGCACCAGTAGCAATTTCTGTTCCATCAGTGAGCGCTTCAAGTTCGTGCATCGAACCATGCAGGCTGACCGTGATCTTGCCAGAATCAGCACGATTTCCAGGGATGCGGAGATAGACTTCGGCAGTCATGCCAATCACCTTATCGATGCGGAAAGTGTTGTCTTTGTCAAGCTTGCGGATCTGGAAAAGCAGGAATGCAATGACCGACATGAAAATCAGTCCCACAAGACCTGCTACAAGTCCGAGCCAGACAGGATTCTCAAACAGATCCCAAAGAAGGACACCTGTCCAACCAAAGCCGAGAATAAAACTGATGATGGTCTTAACTGAGATCAGATGGAAACCATCGGCATCGAAAGCAGCATCGCCACTCTCTGGAATGGCATCAGGTGCGTCGGCCAGTTCAACGTCTGAATCAGCATCAAAACCCACAAAGGTCATGATGGCCTGAATGATGAAGATTACACTCGAAACAGCTGCCAGAACCCAATAGATCTGCAGCGGAGTACTCATTGACTTGAAAGTTTCAATCATAGTGTAGTTTTTTTTAGTTAATAATGGGGGTAAATAGGTTTCACGGTGTAAAGATATTATAAATAGTAGAATATTGGTGCCAAAAATGCATTTTTTCGAACATTACACTTGTTTTTATGTTTCAAAATTACTAACTTTGCCACGTCAAAATAGCGAAATCTGAACTTTGTCATTGATGGAACATCCGTCTTTCTTTATTTCCGCGCGCGGCACGAAACAATATTATAGGGGTACACAGGTGATGGGTATCATCAATGTGACGCCTGACTCGTTCTATGCTGGCAGTCGCATACATGGCGAAGAAGCCTTGCGTAAACGTGTCTGTCAGATTGTAGAAGAGGGGGGTACAATGATAGATATCGGTGCTTACAGTACGCGTCCTGATGCTGCAGAAGTATCTGCGCAGGAAGAGCTTGAGAGGCTGGCACTGGCATTGCCTATCGTACGTGATGAACTGCGGAACATAGGGAAAGGTGACCTGCTGATTTCGGTAGATACTTTCCGTGCTGCGGTGGCAGAGAGATGCATCAGCGAACTGGATGCGGACATTATCAACGATGTGTCTGGCGGTACGCTTGATGACGGGATGCTCGGTGTCGTAGCTCGCACCAAGGCGCCCTACATCCTGATGCACATGAGGGGGACGCCACAGACCATGCAACAGTTGACCGACTATGATGAGCCTGTCACACAGGCCGTGGCGCATTTCTTTGTACAGCAGCTCGAAAAGCTCCATGCGCTTGATCCGGAAGCTCAGGTGATACTGGATCCCGGTTTCGGTTTCGCAAAGACACTCGATCAGAATTATGAACTCTTCCGTGAGATGCCACAGCTTATGGCGAAGTTCCCGGAATATCCGATGC
>DCIF01000009.1:2002-2160 GCA_002315795.1 Bacteroidales bacterium UBA1733 | reverse complement strand
CTTCGGCCAATGAGGCGCTCAATGGCACTACAGTGCTCAATACGTTGGCTGTGCAGATGCGTGCACACATTCTTCGCGTTCATGACGTCAAGGCCGCTGTAGAGGCTGTCAAGGTCACAGAAGCTGTGTGCTATGGTCACTCCTCACTCCTCACTCCT
>DCIF01000009.1:0-1963 GCA_002315795.1 Bacteroidales bacterium UBA1733 | reverse complement strand
ACTTAGATTATGTGGGACTTTGGTATCAAGGACATTGTTGACATTCTTGCTGTCGCAATCCTGCTTCACTATTTATATCGCAAGACGCGTGAAAATGGCAATCTGGTCATTTTCCAGGGTCTTGTGGCCATTATCATGGTGTGGCTGGTAGTGAGTCAGGTAATCAGAATGCGACTCTTAGGAGCCATCCTGGACCAGATCGTCTCTGTCTCGATGATTGTGGTGGTGGTGCTTTTTCAGAATGAGATCCGTCAGGCGCTGATCCGAATGGGATCGCGTAACCAATGGACGTCGCTGCTGCGTTTCTTCGGTCAGAATGAGATGGCTGAGGATAAGGAACAGCAGTGGGTCGATGCTGTGGTTCTGGCATGCAAGAATATGGCCGAACAGAAGGTCGGTGCACTCATTGTCATCGAGCGTGAGGACGACGTTACCACACGTGTCACCAGTGGCTGTGAGATCGATGCTGTGGTGACTACACGTCTCATTGAACAGATTTTCTACAAGAATACTCCGTTGCACGATGGCGCTATGGTGATTCGTCATGGCCGTATCACGCAGGCTGCTGGGGTCTTGCCAGTGAGCCATAATAAGAGAATCCCTCCTGAATTGGGTCTGCGTCACCGTAGCGCTTTGGGTGTTACTGAAGTGTGTGATGCGCGTGTCATCGTGGTCAGTGAGGAGACTGGTGGCATCACCGTGGCACAGAGAGGTCGTTTCTATCGGGATCTCTCAACGGCACAGTTGCACAAAATGTTGTTAAAATAAATGGATACAGATATATTACTTATTGCTCCGGATCTGGTGGCGATCATTGCCCTCTGTGTGGCGGTGGTACTGCTTCTGGCTTCTGCCTGTATCTCGGCCAGTGAGGTGGCATTCTTTTCGCTCTCACCCCGTGATATCAAGGCGTTAGATCCGGAGGAGAATCATCATGACGAGATCATCACGCAACTGCTCGATAAACAGGAGCATCTGATGGCTACGATATTGATTGGCAATAACTTTGTCAATGTGGCTATCATCATGTTGTTCACACTGTTCTTCTCGCATGTCATGCCTGCCAATCAGAATCCGGCGTGGCTGGTATTTGTGAGTCAGACCATCATCCTGACGTTCCTGCTGCTGCTTTTTGGAGAGATTCTGCCTAAGGTTTATGCATCGCACAGAGCGCTGCGTTTTTCCCGTCAGGTAGCACCGGTGATGCAGTTTCTGCATAAGCTCTTTCGTCCGTTCGTTAACTTGCTCGTCAAGAGCATGGTTTCGCTCAACCGTCATTTCGCAGATCGTATGAGCGAAGATGTGACCATGGACGATCTGAGCGATGCGCTGAAAGTCACGACACAGGTGCGTAATGACGAGAAAAAGATGCTGGAAGGAATCATCCAGTTCGGCGATAAGACTGTGCACGATGCAATGACTACGCGCTCAGAGATGGAGACGGTCGATGTGTCATGGCCTTTCAGTCGCATCCTCTCGATGGTGGTTGATCAGAAGTATTCGCGCATGCCGGTGATCGATCAGACTGATGATCATATCAAGGGTATTCTTTATATCAAGGACTTGTTGCCTTATCTGAATCGCGACGATAAGTTCCGCTGGCAGTCGCTGGTGCGTGAGCCTTATTACGTGCCAGAGAATAAGCCGATCGATGATCTTCTGGATGACTTCAGAAAGAAGCGGCTCCACATGGCTATTGTGGTCGATGAATTTGGCGGTACCAGTGGTTTGATCACGATGGAGGATGTTCTGGAGGAGATCGTCGGCGAGATTCATGACGAGTATGACGAAGATGACCAGACCTGGCAGAAAGTGAGCAAGAATGAGTGGATCTTCGAGGCTCGTACTTCGTTGTCAGATTTCTGTAAAGTGACAGGTCTGGATATGGAAGATGATTTGGGGGACAAAGCCGATAACTGTGAGTCGATTGGTGGACTGTTGCTCGAGATCAAGCAGAATTTCC
>DCIF01000146.1:4019-4535 GCA_002315795.1 Bacteroidales bacterium UBA1733 | reverse complement strand
ATTTGACCATGATCACTTTTATAAGCGACAGACACGATTTATGCACTCATGGATGACATCTGATTAAAAAGGGAGTATATTTACATCTTATTTTATAAAGTTATTTAACATTCTTTTGGAAATATCGCAAAAAAAATGCTATCTTTGTGGCGTTTTTTCTTACCGATAAATCTTATCATCTTATTTATTTCTATAAAACTTATCAAAATTCAATCAAATGAAAAAGACTTTCTTTGGCATTCTCGCAGTATGCTTTGCTGCAGTGATGCTTTGCGCTTGTGCTGCTAAGCCAGCACCACAGGAAGAAGAGGCATTTGTCCTGAAGCGCGGTACTAACCTCAGCCACTGGCTCTCACAGAACAACGTCGATCGTGGTGAGGCACGTAAGAACCACATCCAGGAGGATGACTTCGCTCGCCTTGAGGAGCTTGGTTTCGACCACGTACGTATTCCTATCGACGAGGAGCAGTTCTGGGATGAGGAAGGCAACAAGCTGCCTGAGGCATGGGAGCTCCT
>DCIF01000146.1:0-3925 GCA_002315795.1 Bacteroidales bacterium UBA1733 | reverse complement strand
GTCAACGAAGGTGCCAGCAACACCCTCTTCACCAGCGACGAGGCACAGGAAGGCCTGATCAACCTCTGGCGTCAGCTCTCAGAGGTTCTCAAGGGCTACAGCACCGGCTGGGTGGCATACGAGTTTATGAACGAGCCAGTAGCCGAGGAGCATGAGCAGTGGAACCAGCTCGTAGCTAAGGTGCACAAGGCACTCCGCGAATTGGAGCCAAACCGTACGCTCGTCATCGGTTCAAACCGCTGGCAGGGCCATGAGACCTTCAAGTACCTCCGCGTACCAGAGGGCGACAAGAACATCATCCTCTCGTTCCACTACTACAACCCTATGCTCCTCACCCACTACGGTGCATGGTGGACACCTATCCACGACTACTCTGGCAAGGTTAACTACCCTGGTGTACTCGTATCAGCCGAGGACTTTGCTGCCACACCTGACAGCATCAAGGGCGAGATTGAGCAGTATACCAACTCTGAGTGGAACCGTGAGCGCATCCATGAGCAGATGGCCGACGCTATCGCTGTAGCAGAGAAGTACGGCCTTCAGCTCTTCTGTGGCGAGTGGGGTGTCTTCGAGCCAGTAGATCGTGAACTTGCTTACGCATGGACAAAGGATATGCTCTCAGTATTCGATGAGTTCAACATCGCATGGACAACCTGGTGCTACGATGCCGACTTCGGTTTCTGGGATCAGGAGAAGCATGACTACAAGGACAAGGGTCTTGTTGACTTGCTGATGTCGGGCAAGAAGGTTGGAGAATAATACTCAAGCAAAGAATGGGAGTAAAAGGGTAGTAAAAAAGGAGATAAAGGGACGATACAATCGGTTAAGCCTTCAGCAATCAGAGTCGGCGGAAGAGGCCGGCAGCGATGCTTCCCGAGAAGTTATGCCAGACGGAGAAGATGGCACCCGGAACCGTTGCCAGCGGATACATAGCGAAATGAGTAGCAGCGAGAGAGGTGGCAAGGCCGGAGTTCTGCATTCCTACCTCGATGGAAATGGCTGAACGCTTGGCAGCATCAAGGCCTATCACGCTGGCCAACAGGTAACCTAAACCTAAGCCAAGAAGATTATGACAGATAACGGCAGCGGCAACGAGAAGACTACAATCGAGGATACGAGCAGAGTTGCGCGACACGACAATGCCGATGATCATAACTACGGCCAATGTAGATACCATAGGGAGAAGCGGCTCTATCTGCCTGGTCTTCTCGCCTAACCAATGACTGAGGGCGAAGCCGGCAAGGATAGGAAGAATGACCACCTGCACGATGCTCATAAACATGGCCATGACATTGACATCGACCGTCTCGCCCGCCAGAAGAAGCACCAGAGCCGGAGTCATAAGTGGCGCCAGCAACGTAGAGACAGTGGTCATGCCCACAGAGAGCGCCACATCGCCTTTGGCCAGAAAACACATCACGTTCGATGCCGTACCACCAGGGCAGCAACCCACCAGAATGACACCTAAGGCCAGTTCGGTAGGCAAACTAAGCAGTTTGCACAGAAGCCAAGCCACCAGCGGCATGATGATGAACTGTGCCAACTCGCCGATGATGATATCCTTCGGCCGACGAATGATGGGAAGGAAATCGGAGGGCTTAAGCGTAAGGCCCATGCCAAACATCACAATACCCAGCAAAGGGGTGATGACACTGGTTTCGAGCCAAAGAAAAGACTGAGGCAAGAAGAGTGCTACAGCAGTCACTATGACCACTATCAGGGTCATATTACGAGCGATCAGATCGGCTATCGCATAGAGTTTTTTCATTATTATCGTCTTAACGGTTATTATTGGGGTGCAAAGATAAGAAAAAAACAGAATACTGAAGCATTTTTGGGGAAGAATTTGGAATTGTCAGTAAAAATAATGATATTTGCGCGTTGATAGAAACACATTACCAATACATAAATTCTATTATTATATCAAGAATGAAAAAGACTTTTTTGACGCTTCTCTGCACACTTTTCTTGCAGTCGGTCATGGCGCAGGATGTTGACAAGTTCTATGAGAAGAACGCTGTTTTGAATTACAATGACGGAGAGGCAGCTGCCGGTGAAATTGCACAGCCAACGCAGTTCGATCCTAACTTCCACATCTACCTCTGCTTCGGTCAGAGCAACATGGAGGGTAATGCCCGAATCGAGACACAGGATCGTCAGGGCATCAGCACCCGCTTCCGGATGCTTTCGGCTGTAGATATGCCACAGATCGGCCGTAAGATGGGTCAGTGGTATGCTGCCGTGCCACCCCTCTGCCGTCAGAATACAGGCCTTACCCCTGCCGATTACTTCGGCCGTACGCTCGTGGAACAGTTACCAGACAGCATCAAGATCGGTGTGGTGCATGTGGCTGTGGGTGGTGCTAACATCCACCTCTTCAATGAGGATACACGCGAGGCAGACATCGCACAGGCAGCCGACTGGTATAAGAACTTCTGTAAGGAGTATGATAACAACCCTTATCGCCGACTGATAGACATGGCCAAGCAGGCACAGAAGGTGGGTGTGATCAAGGGTATTCTGCTGCATCAGGGTTGTACCAACAATGGCCAGCAGGATTGGCCAGAAAAGGTAAAGGTGATCTACGAACGTATGCTGGCCGAACTGAACCTGAAGGCAGAGGAATGTCCGCTGCTGGTGGGTGAACTCCTGACCGAAGAGGACGGTGGCTGCTGCTATCTGCACAACACCATCATCGACGACATCCGTAGCACCATTCCTACGGCACATCCTATCAGTGCTTTGGGATGTCCTGGACGCTTCGACAAACTTCACTTCACAGCTGAGGGTTACCGCATCCTTGGCCGCCGCTATGCCGAAGCCATGATCTCCCTTCAGTATCGCAAGCCAGAGCCAATGCCTGACTTCATGCGTAGAGGTCAACGTCCTGAGCCAAAGAAAGAATAAACTGATGACCGACAAGATTTCTACCCTCGAACGTGGCACCCAGCGACGCACAGAATTGCTGCTCGGATTAGATAACCTCGGACGCATTCAACAAGCCAAAGTACTGATTTTTGGCGTGGGTGGTGTAGGTTCGTGGTGTGCAGAGGCACTGGTACGCAGCGGCATTCGCCACATCACCATAGTGGATTCTGACCGCGTATGCGTGACCAACTGTAACCGCCAGTTGATGGCAACGACCAAGACCATCGGTCAGGTGAAGGTGGAGGCGCTGCGTGAACGTCTGCTCGAGATCAACCCGGATGCTGAGGTAGTGGCACTACAGAAGATCTATGACGCTACGACGGCCGACTCGTTCCACATGGAGGAGTACGATTTCATCATCGATGCCATCGACTCGCTCTCGGAGAAAGCCGACCTCATACTGCGTGCCACCTGCTTGCCTAAGCACATCACGCTCATCTCGTCGATGGGTGCAGCTCTGCGTACCGATCCGTTTATGGTGCGCAAAGCTGAGTTCTGGAAGGTCAATGGAGATGCGCTGGCACGTGCCCTGCGTAATAAGTTCAAGAAGCAGAAGCTCTTTCCGAAGCGCAAGTTCTACTGCGTGTACAGCGAGGAGCAGCCAATGAAGAATTTGGGCGAGAACCATGCCTGTGGCACAGGAGCTTGCCTATGTCCGAAAGCTAAACTGCTGAGCGGTGTACGTGGTACAGACACTGCCGTCTATGATGCCCCAGGTGACCAGCGTCTGGTGGAGCATGAATGGTGCACTTCGAAAGCACAGATCAACGGCTCGCTCTGCCACATCACCTCTATCTTCGGCATGTCAATAGCCGGCATGGTCATCAATGCGCTAATTGAAAAGAAATAAGGGAAACCCCTTAACACTACTCTCTGCCTGTGGCTTGCAGATATTCCAGGCGTTTCTCCTGATAATCTGTCCAGGCATCTACGTACTCATCATGTGCCTGCTGGAAGCTCGTCTGGGCTTTCAGCAGGTCGTTCATTGTAGTGGTGC
>DCIF01000099.1 GCA_002315795.1 Bacteroidales bacterium UBA1733 | reverse complement strand
ATCTTCAGGGCTCCTGAACCGAGCAACAATACCTTACGGACCCTCCCCGTGGTGTTATGTAAGTTACTATCTTGTGTCATAGTCTTTTTCAAATGGATTTGTAACTAATTATCTCCCTCCCTTTGAGAGAGGGATGGGGTGGGTCCCCTTATAACAGATTGTAGAATTCGCTAAAGATATACTCCGTATCAGTAGGACCCGAAGAAGCCTCTGGGTGGAACTGGGCAGAGAACCAAGGGAGTGACTTGTGGCGGATGCCTTCGTTCGAACCGTCGTTCATATTGATGAAGAGTGGCTCCCAACCTTCTGGGATGGTGTCGTTATCGACCGCGAAGCCGTGGTTCTGCGAGGTGATATAACATTTCTCGGTAGGCTTGCCGTCCTTGCAGAGCTGTACTGGCTGGTTGTGGCCGCGATGACCGTATTTAAGCTTTGAAACCTTAGCGCCAGCGGCAAGAGAGAGAATCTGGTTGCCCATGCAGATGCCATAGATAGGCTTCTGGGTCTTCATGAACTCCTGTACGTGCTTGACCGTGTCGCCACAGAGGTTAGGGTCGCCAGGGCCGTTTGAGATGAAGAGGCCGTCGAAAGTCTCGCCCATATTGTTGAAGTCAAAGTCCCAAGGTACTACGGTGATGCTGACGTCATACTTGAGCAATTCGCGGATTATGTTGAACTTCACACCCATATCAATGAGGCATACCTTCTTCTTGCCGTCGCCGAAGTGCAACACTTCCTTGGTAGAGACGATGGCCACCTGATTGACGAGGTTAGGATCTTCAAACTCGATATCCTCGCCACCGATGAAGACGATCTTGCCCTTCATCGAACCCTTCTCGCGCAGGATCTTGGTGAGCTCACGGGTATCGATTCCCTCAATGCCTACGATCTCCTCTTCCTTGAGCCACTGAGCCAGGCTCTTCTGGGCATTCCAGTGGCTGTATTCCTCTGAGTAGTCGCTCACTACGAGAGCACGCACATGGATGTGGTCGCTCTCATAAAAACAAGAAAGCCCATTGGCCTGTTCTGAAGCCGATGGGACACCATAGTTACCAACGAGGGGAAACGTCATTACGAGAATCTGACCGCTGTATGAAGGATCGGTCAACGATTCAGGATAACCCATCATGGCTGTATTGAAGACAACCTCACCATTGACGGGCTTCTCAAAACCGAAGCTGTAGCCATGAAACTCATGACCATCATCAAGCACCAGTTTAACTTGCTTTTTCGTCTGCATAAATATAATTATGTGTATCTGTCTGCGATATTGTCAGTATATCTGCGCCGGATAACTTGTTTTTTCTTTCGCTATCCGCCGCAAATATACGCATAATATTATCAATCTGTATGGTTTTATGCTGAAATTAAAGCATAAGTTTTATATTTTATCGTGAAATAGGCATTTTGCTATTTGTACTTGATGTTTCTTAGCGACTGACAGCCTCTACAAAGCTCATGAAGAGCGGGTGTGGATGCAAGACGGTGCTTGAGTATTCGGGATGGAACTGTGTGCCGATATACCAGGGGTGTTCAGGGATCTCGACGATCTCGACCAGGTCACTCTCCGGGTTGCGCCCCACACACTTCATGCCCTGCTTCTCGTAGGCTTCGAGGTAGTCGTTGTTGAACTCGTAGCGATGGCGGTGTCTCTCCTGGATCTCCTTCGTGCCGTAGATCTCTGCCGTACGGCTTCCTTCCTGGATCTTGCAGGCGTATGCTCCCAGACGCATGGTGCCACCCATCTCCTTGAGGTTCTTCTGGCTCTCCATGATGTCGATCACGTTGTGTGGAGTGTCCTGATCCATCTCCCGGCTGTTGGCATCAGCGAAACCGAGGACGTTACGGGCAAATTCGATGACGATCATCTGCATGCCGAGACAGATGCCGAAGGTAGGGATGCCATGGGTGCGGGTATATTCTGCTGCGATGATCTTGCCTTCGATGCCACGTGTGCCGAAGCCCGGACAGATGAGGATGCCACTGATCTTGTGACCCTCGACCTCGGTGAGCATCTCGGCCACGTTCTCCTTGGTGATATGTTCGCTGTTGATGAAGTGAATCTTGGCTTTCACACCATTGTAGATACCTGCGAGGTTGAGGCTCTCGCGGATGCTCTTGTAAGCGTCCTGCAGGTCGTATTTGCCCACAAGGCCGATGTGTACCTCACGGGTGGCCGATTTCTGCAGTTCGAGGAACTTATGCCATGAAGCCATCGATGGCGTCTCGCCGACAGGGATGCCGAACTTGCGGAGGATGGCGGCGTCGAGGCCCTGACGCTGCATGCTGACGGGTACTTCGTAGATGCTTGGCATGTCTTCGCTCTGTACGACACACTCGAGGTCGACGTTACAGAATGAGGCAACCTTCAGACGCATGCTGTCGCTCAGATGACGCTCGGTACGAAGCACGAGAACGTCTGGCTGTATTCCCATGCCTTGCATCTCTTTTACAGAGTGTTGCGTAGGTTTTGTCTTGAGTTCGTCTGCCGCTTTGAGGTAAGGCACGTAGGTGAGGTGTACGCACACAGCATCGCGCCCTAATTCCCAACGCAACTGACGGATAGCCTCCATGAA
>DCIF01000070.1 GCA_002315795.1 Bacteroidales bacterium UBA1733 | reverse complement strand
TCACCACCGTACCAAGTGTTGATAATTACCTGCTCACGTGAAGTAACGTTGAAAGCAACGCAAGTCTCAGAGTTGAGACCGAGCTCCTTATAGTTCTCTACCTTAGCCTTTGAAGCGTTGTAGATAACGAAGTTTGGCTCGAAGTTAGCAAGCTCCTCAGCAGTTGGCTGGATGAACATATTCTCAACGAAGTGTGCCTGCCAAGCTACCTCAACGATGAAACGAACAGCCATGCGAGTGTCCTTGTTAGCACCGCAGAAAGCGTCAACTACATAGAGGTTCTTGTTGCAGAGCTCCTTCTTAGCGATCTCCTTAACAGTTGCCCAAACCTCCTCAGACATTGGGTGGTTATCGTTCTTGTAGCCCTCAGTGGTCCACCATACAGTGTCCTTTGAGTTCTCGTCCATGACGATGTACTTGTCCTTAGGTGAACGACCAGTGTAGATACCAGTCATTACGTTTACAGCGCCGAGCTCAGTGTTCTGACCTACCTCGTAGCCCTCGAGACCAGCCTTGGTCTCCTCAGCGAAAAGCTGCTCGTAAGAAGGATTGTGTGCGATTACAGTTGAACCAGTAATACCATACTTGGTCAAATCTAAATTTGCCATAATTACCTTAAAGTTTAATATTTTAGTGTTTGTGTTAGAATCTATCCTTATTTAGACGTTGCAAATATAATATAAATAATTGGCAATTGCAAGACGCCTATCTTTTTTAAATAAATTTTAAATATATTTTTTCAAAAATAGATTGGCAATTTTAACAAATGAAACGTCCGGTTTTCAATATTTGTTTTCAGTCAAAAATTTAAGCAGTCCAGTACAGCCTTCAAGGCAGTCTTTCCACGTTGCTTCGAAATTATCTGTGTACCAAGGATCACTGACTTCTCCTGGTCGATTCGTATAATCAAGCAAGAGTGAAATCTTTCCTTCAGGATCACCTCCAAGCATCCGGTTCATGTTACGCAGGTTCCATTGATCCATGCCAATCAGCAGATCGAACTCCTGATAATCTTTAGTTCGGAGTTGTCTGGCAGTCTTACCAGCACACGAGATACCATGCTCTGCCAACTTCCTGCGAGCAGGTGGATAGACAGGATTTCCAATCTCTTCTGTACTCGTTGCTGCAGAAGCTATGTAAAACTCGTCCTGCAATCCAGCTTCTTCTACCAGATGCTTCATAACAAATTCAGCCATAGGACTTCGGCAGATATTGCCATGACACACAAATAGAATTCTTTTCATCGTCTCTGTTCAACGGTATATCCAGCTACCTTGGCTATTTTGGTTGGAATATCTGCATTATCGTTGTGTCCGCTGAATATCTCAGCACCTACACCAATGGCATAGACAGGTACAAGACCTGCCGTATGATCAAAGCTCGTCCAACCCAAGAAAGAAATCTGCTGCATGATACGCATCGCTACTGCAGCCATTGGTTCATTCGAAGAATACAGATTATCTTCATTTGGCATTTTACCTACGAATGACATGGTGTAGATACGCTTGAGCATATCCGTATGATCCTCCTTAAGCTCTACAGTGTTCCAGAATCCGAGATCTTCCATCAGTACCGACTGAACCTGTTCCCAGCTCACATGGTTATTTGTGGCGCTTCTGAGAGCTTGTAAATGTCGTGTAATCTGATCTACCGAACATTTCTGCGAAGCCAATACAGTCATGTTTGTAGCATAATGACCATAACTATTGCCAATAGTAAAGCCACCGGTTTCATGATCTGAAGTCAGAACAATCAACGTCTCATCAGGATGCTGCAGATAGAAATCATAAGCTAACTGCAGACAGCTATCAACCAACATCACTTCACTGAATGAAGTCTTGGCATCATTGGCATGACAAGAATAATCAACCTTACCACCGATCTCATTCATCAGGAAGAAACCCTTACCTCCATTCTTCTCTGACTTACGATAAAGGAAATCTATCTGCGCACGTGTGATGTCATAAACCGAGAGTTCACCCTCTTTCGCATCTATATTATAGGGAAGCGAATTATCATCAACATTGAGCGTACGATCGAGATCCTGGAAGAACAAAATTTTCTCAGCGCCCTCTCCTACTTTAGCCTCATAATCTTCGTAATTAGCACGAGCAATAACATAACCACTGTCTGCACAAAGAGCATATAGCGAGTCTCGGTGTGCTGGCGTATTGTGATCACGATCCAGATGGAAATCAGAACCACCATAGAAATCGAAACCGGCCTCGGCCAATTGCTGACCGATTTTATAATAGTAATTACGCGAAGCCGAATGCGCATAGAAAGCCGAAGGCGTAGCATGATTAACACAGACACTTGTAGCCACACCTACCGCCATTCCTGCCGACTTGGCCCACTCTGCCACGGCATAGACAGCAGTAGTATCGACATCCATACCGATAGCACCATTATAGGTCTTGCAACCTGTAGCTAACGCCGTACCAGAAGCCGCGGAGTCTGTCACACCACTATTAGCACTATAAGTAGAGGCAACACCAACAACTGGGAAACTGGTCATAAGCATTGAACCACGACCGATCTTACCTTCTTGTGTCTCCTTAATATAAAACTCAGTACCTTGTACCGTGTTGACACCCGTACCATCAGTAATGAAATAGAAGACATATTTAGGGTGTTTCACTTCAGGCTGATTCGTACAACCAACCAGCATAAACGCTGATAATGCAGAAAAATAGAGTGTTTTTCTCATGTTTATATATTATAATGTGTAAGTTTATTTAGCGTAATTATTTGTGAATACGATCCGCATTCTTGGCAGCAAAGTCTTTCCAGGACTTTGCACCGCCTCCACCAATTCCAACCGGACGAGAAGTAATATACTGGTGTGTAAGCGCTATGGCCAAAGCATCGGAGGCATCAAGCTTTTGTCCGGAAAACATCTCGTCTGTAAGATGCAACTGTCGCTTACACATCTCAGCTACCTGTTCCTTACTGGCCGCACCATTACCCACAATGCTCATCTTCACTTTAGCTGGTGGATATTCAAAGACCGGCAATTCCCGCTCTACTGCGGCTGCCATCACCACACCCTGTGCTCGACAGAGCTTGATCATAGAGTTCGGATTGATACCAACAAAAGGCGATTCGATAGCCAGTTCATCCGGATGATACTCGTTGATCAATTGCAACACGCGTTCATGAATGCGCTTCAGTCGCAGATAATGACTCTCGACCTTGGCTAACGTCAGGACACCCATCACCACGAGTCGCGGTTTCTTCTCTACAACCTCAAGGATGGCGTATCCCATGACGTTGGTACCAGGATCAATTCCCAGGATTATTTTCTCCATCAGTTGCCGTTGGCATTTGGGGTTTGTGCATCACGCATCAGGTCTTCAATATTGAATGAAGTTGTATCGGTATTCACACCATCATACATCTGATAATAGGCTTCGATACTCTTCAAATAATTCAGACGAGCCTGCAGCAATGGCGAATTCTGTATCTCTGCAGGATAGTCAGAAATTGCCTCCAACAGCTCTTCTGAACTCTGTGCATGCGCTGTTAGGATATTGACACAATAGACAGCAGACAGACCACCTTGTGCAGCTTCATAGAAAGAATCTACCAGTTGGTTATACTGGCTCATGTATTCCTGATATAGAGGCATCAACACACTATCACTCATTGTTTCGCCATATTGTTGTGTCAGTTCAGCCATCTGGGTATATGTATCCTGCTGCAGATTCTCAAGCGCAGCATCAATATCGGTCATCAGATCATTAGCTGGAGTACCAGAAGCAATAAGCGACTGTTCATCGATCGTAACGTCGATGTTACCAGGCTCAATGGCAATCAGACCGACACACAGATCGCTGGCCAGATAGATAAAATAAGGATCATTCTTATCTACGGTTCCTTCGAATGTGAAATGATTGTCTGCAATCTGCACAGAGTCGATTGTCTCTCCATCCAGATTAAGCATATACACCTGCCAACCCTCGAGCGAAGGCGTTGCCATCATCGTATCACCTACCAGCAGTGAATCGGGTAATTCTACACTACCAGAGATTGTATAAGGTTTCTCGTTTGAACAACTGATCATCAAAACGACCAGCGACAAAAGAACGGGAATCAGTTTTTTCATACCTTTAAGTTTTGTAAAGCGGTGGAGAGTTTCTGAACCGGCAAACCCATCACATTGAAATAAGAACCTTCCAGACGGGTTACACCCACATAGCCAATCCACTCCTGAATGCCGTATGCACCGGCTTTGTCAAAAGGTTTATAGTGAGTAATATAATAGTTAATCTGTGCGTCTGTTAGTTCAGCAAAAGTGACATCGGTACCACAGACAAATTCCTGATGATCCACACGACTACGTAGACAGACTGCTGTATAGACCTGGTGTGTACGACCACTTAATGCACGCAGCATTCGATGCGCATCTGTAGCATCCTTCGGCTTACCCATTTCTTCATCGTCACACCAGACAATCGTATCAGCTGTAACAAGCACTTCTCCTGCTGCAAGTTCCATATCATAAGCCTGCATCTTGAGTCGTGCTATATGAAGAGGAATTTCCGCTCCTTTCAAACGCGCCGGATGCGTCTCATCAATATCCTTGAGCTTGACAACTTCCATAGGAATGTCAAGACCAGCCAGAAGTTCCTTCCTGCGAGGACTATTTGAAGCCAATAGAAGTTTCATCTTACCAACCGAATGCTTTGGCATTTGACATCCACTTACCCTGAGCTTTGAGTACCTGTTCTACAACATCTCGAGCAGCACCACAGCCACCATTATTCGGACTGACATACTTACTGAT
>DCIF01000046.1:3094-3511 GCA_002315795.1 Bacteroidales bacterium UBA1733 | reverse complement strand
TTTAACCAGAACGATATTGTTATTATGGGTAATGGTATCAAGATCGCAAAAGTAGAATTGATTAAGAAATAAGGGATTCCTTGCTTTACTTCCAGTCAGTCCTATTCTGTAACTAGAATAGGACTGACTGTTTTTTTATCTTTACTCCTCACAGCGAGCCTTATAGAAGCTGTAGAAATCGCTCCACTTATAGTAAGGAGCCTGGGTGGTCGGGACAGGCAGAGTGGCCTCTGAACCATTGAGCAGACACTTCACAAGGATATCCTGTGCGTTCTGTGTGCTGCGATAGAAGATGAGCTGGATGTTGCCAGCCTTGCAGGTCTGCCAGTTCTGGTAGATATACTTGACCTGAGCAGGGTCTTCAGGATCCTGGTCAGCACCATTGATACCCATAAGTACGGTGAGCGGACCGAGGTT
>DCIF01000046.1:2330-3028 GCA_002315795.1 Bacteroidales bacterium UBA1733 | reverse complement strand
GCCTGCTTGAGTATATCTTCCAGGATCGGGATCTGCTCTTTGTGTGGACCGAAGACCCAGGAATAGGAACCGAGGTTCGACTGTTCCCACTGACTGGCAACGTCGGCATCCGTATAGAGACTACCCATCATGCCTTCATGTCCGATGCTTGGCAGTGAGGTGTAAAGGTTCTTGAGATTCTCTACCACCATGAAGCCCTTAGGTCCTTTGAGACTGTCCGTATTGGTATAGAGTCGCTTGAGTACATCGTTGATGCGTGAAGGATCGAACGGTGTGTGCTGGCGATTCTTCTCGTAACGTGGCTTCAGATTGTGTGGATATTCTTTACGTTGTGGATTCTGACCGTCACCAGGAACGACGGCATGAAGCGTAGATCGTGAAGATTTCTCCGTGATCTCAAGTGCCGGATTGCACTGTGCCAGTTCCTGACAGAAAGCCGACATGCTGATGACGCAACGTCCAGAGAGCGAAGAGATCGCTGAAATCGTGCCACCCTCGCTGAATACTTCAGGAAAACGGTTGTACATCGTGCGTGCGATGCGCTGATGCTGGTCCCAACCCACCTGAGTCAGTTCACCCCAACCGGCATTGAGCTCTGGCAAAGCCTCCTCATAACGCTGATAGAAGGCTTCACCTTCAGCCGTCAGCAGCTGCTTCTCATGAGCATCGGTGAGCTGCTTGTCGAGATCCTTATACAG
>DCIF01000046.1:1780-2210 GCA_002315795.1 Bacteroidales bacterium UBA1733 | reverse complement strand
CGGTAAGGATAGTCATTGCCATAAGACTTCTGAGGGTCGGCCTGGATCTGCTGCAGAGGGTCTGTCTGTTGTGCTGTGGCGGTAAGTGCAGTGAAACTTAACGCCAAAAACGTGAGAACGTGTTTCATATCTGGTAATTATTTTAGTTTTTCGTGTATTATACTACGGTCAGGGTGTTCCCTTTGACGCGGAAATGCACCTCCCTACCTGCGAAGTTGAGTCCATAGACCCGATCTGCATCTTCCTGATAATGTGGCCGTGGATCCTGGCTTAGCACCTGACGAAGCGCTGTGAGCTTGTTAGCTGGCAGATCGGAGAGGAGACCCTCAGGGATAATTACCTCCAAGGGTTGCTGCTCCTTCGTCTGGTCGGTAAAACCACCACGAGCCTCCGGATGACTGTCGGTAAATGGCAGATAAGGCTTGATGTC
>DCIF01000046.1:0-1720 GCA_002315795.1 Bacteroidales bacterium UBA1733 | reverse complement strand
CCCTCAGGCGTATTCAGTTCGATGCGACTGATCTCCACCGACGACAGTCCGATCGGATTCGGACGGAAAGGTGAGCGTGTGGCAAAGACTCCCATGCGCACATTGCCACCCAGTCTTGGCGGCCTCACAGTCGGCTTAAACTCACACCTCTCTGATGGCTCGCTCTTCACAGATGGCTCATTCGTCACTAAGTGGAACTCCCAGATCAGCCACAGGTGCGAGTATCCCTCCATGCCACGCAGCGCATCCGCATTCCGAAACTCTGGTTCGAAGACAATCCTTCCCTCCAGTTCCGGAATGAGCCCTGCCTGTCTCGGTACACCGAACTTCGTCGTGAAGTCCGTCTCTATATGTGCAATGACCTTACACTCCATTTTCGTTATGGTTATCGTTTTCGTACGAAGAAAAACGAAGTTTCCGCTGCAAATATAATAAGTTTTCTCCAATGTTCCAATAGAAGAAGAGAAAATGATTCGCTAATAGTACTGAAATCTGATAAAAATTCGCCAAATATTTGTTTGTTACAATAATTGATTGTATCTTTGCGGCCGTGTATAGTTAAAATTTTTTTTAAAAAATAGCCGCACACTGCCTAATAAAAAAATTTCTAATTTTTTTTTTAGGTAAAGTACAGATTAATATAAAAAATTAAATATAGTTAATATACATATTAATTTATTATAGTTGTACACACTTTGGACATAATAATGTACAAGGTTTGACATAGATGTGTAAGAATTCGTCCTTTCCGTGAACTACTTAAAGAACCCCTTTCTGCTGGTACCGTTACCAGCCATCCGACTGATACTGACACATGGTGGTGCAGATGTACATCCGTCGCATTTGACTTACGTTTATTACAGCGGACTTTACACGACGGCCATGAAGCTGACGGTCAACGATAAAGATGCCGTGATGCAGTTTATCTATTTCGCCTATCGCGATCAGGACTGTCTGACCAAGAAGCTGCAGAGCTGCTGGCACATGATTCGGGATGATATAGCGTATGACCCACATTATAAAGGTATGATCTGTGGCAAACTCGACTATGAGATCGAGGGAGTAGACGCCCTTGCGATCCTGCAGGAGCATCCAGATTGGCTTGAGGAGGTCCGCCGATGGGCACACGTCCTGCAGATGCTCAAATACTCGGGGGTGAACCACGCCCTTGTTCCCGATATTTTGGAGGTCATTGATCAGAATAGAGTGCCTATACAGGAGAGCCAGAGCCCATACGTAGCCATCTCGGTGGAGCTATTGAAGAATATCTGCCGGAACCAGTCACGACTGAAAGCGAACGATCTGGCTGCATTGGCTTTGCACATGGGAGTCTGCTCAAAGTTGGGCTCCAAGGCCTTTGTCGCTACTACCAAGGTCGAAATCCTCTGCCGAATGTTCGGCTGCGCGACGCAAGAGCAACTTGACAAAGTCCTGGCAGAGGATCCGCGGCTCCATGGCCTCTATGAACATTACAGTTCCCGTCGTCACTACGAAAGCATATTGTCGCTGGCCTCAGAACGCTACCATCTCAGACATATCGGACTGAAGCGCCGTACCTACGTCAGTCATCGCTTCAGCAACGACCGTGACTTCATCACCGCCATTGCAGCCAAAGACCAAAATCTCCAGGAAGCAAGAAGGAAAAAAGAACAGAAGGCTCTGATCAAGGAAATCTTTCAGTCTTCATCCTCATGAAAATAAAAAATCAGTAGAGCTTTCA
>DCIF01000002.1:4527-4921 GCA_002315795.1 Bacteroidales bacterium UBA1733 | reverse complement strand
TGGCGGCTGTGCTGGTGGAACATGGTGTGAGTCGTGCACAGTATGACAGTTCGCTCATGTGGTATGCCGGCAACCTGAAGCAGCTGGTGCGCATTTACAATCATGTGGATGAACGCTTGCTTGAAGAGCATGACAAATGGAGCACACTGACCACTGATAGCCGTGACTTCTCTACCAGTGAGGCAGGAGACTCTGTTCAGCTCTGGAGCATGCGTAACTATCTGGCGCTCGACCGATCACGTTTCCTGGAGAAGCACTTCTGGGAGTTGGAGTCTGACAGCAACTTCCGTAAAGGAGATACGCTCAAATGGACTTTTGACGTAAATCATCTGATTAATGGTCAGAAGGTGATTGCAGCGATCTCTATGTCGAGAGATAACAAGGAATGGGCAGG
>DCIF01000002.1:0-4432 GCA_002315795.1 Bacteroidales bacterium UBA1733 | reverse complement strand
CCTCAGGAACTGGTGGCTGTGCCCGACTCTATGTTGCGTTTTGAAAAGGCGTTCTTGAGTGTGATGTTAGTGTCTCCTGACTCTGCTAAACTGCTGTCGCCAGTCTTCTTGAATCATATTTCGTTAATCAGATATCATTGTGAATAATTTTTATCGCTATATCCTGGTCTGTGCATTGCCGCTTGTGTTTTTTCTGTCGGTCAATGCACAGACTCGTTCTTTACCAGCCACTTTTCATGAATGGCTCAAGAGCCCTGGAATGCAGCATGCGACGGTGACGCTCGAAGTGGCTCGTCTGCCTCATGCACATAATGCTTCGAAATCAAGTAAGAGCTATACCACCCTTTATCAATATGATGCAGATCGACTGATGATCCCTGCATCAGTCATGAAGCTGGTGACGACAGCTGCGGCCTTGCGTATCTTAGGAGGTGACTATGTCTTGCCTGACAGTGTGGCTTTGATCGATACGACGGCGCACGTGATGCCGGGGTTGGAGGGGTATAACCGCGACTGGCTGATAGAAGACATCGGAGAAGACTATATTCCTGCTTTACAGAATCTGTTGCCAGACAGTGGCCGTGTGCTGCGAGAGGTGGTGCATGATACCAATGTCGAGAGCCTGAATAATCAGGCAGAGACGCTGCTTCGGTTATTGAATACCAGTTGCCAGCTGGACAGTGATCTGCTGGTTGTGAAAGACTACTGGAAAGCCAAGGGTCTTGACACGGATTGTCTGATTATGTATGATGGCTGCGGCTTGGCACCAAGTGACCGCGTGACTTCGCATTTTATGATCCAGTTGCTGGCCGAGATGCAGCATGATGAAGACTTCGTAAACAGCCTGCCTGTGGTAGGAAGAGAAGGAACGGTGAAGCGCTTTTTGCTGAAGACTAGGTTGGAAGGAAATGGCCGACTCAAGACGGGAACGCTCAAAACCACGGTGGCTTATGCCGGTTATCTGCAAGGCACGGACAGTAAACGCTATGCGGTCAGCATCTTTGTGAACAATCATACGTGCAAGGCGCAGGAGGTGCGTAAAGGGATTGAAAAAGTGTTGCTTTCGCTCATTCCATAACGCAAAAATGTTAAAAATGAGTAAGATTATTTTTATTTTGCACCTGTAACACGCAAGTAATTGAAAAATAGCGTAACTTTGCACCCTCAAAATGAACTGACGCTTAGCATAATCTATAGAGAAAATGTCAAAACTGTATGTAGTTCCCACCCCTGTCGGTAATCTGGAAGACATGACCTTTCGCGCCATCAGAGTGCTGAAGGAGGCTGATCTTATCCTGGCCGAGGATACTCGTACGAGTAGTGTGCTGATGCAGCATTATGACATCCATGTGCCGATGCAGAGTCATCATAAGTTCAATGAGCATGAGACGAGCGAAGCCATGGCACAGAAGATTGCAGCTGGTATGACCGTGGCATTGGTAAGCGATGCTGGTACACCAGGAATCAGTGATCCGGGATTCATGCTGGTGCGTGAATGCGCTAAACTGGGTGTAGAGGTAGAATGTCTGCCAGGAGCAACGGCATTTGTTCCTGCTCTGGTACAGAGTGCCTTACCTAATGATAAGTTCTGTTTCGAAGGGTTTCTGCCACAGAAAAAAGGTCGCGAGACACGTATGCAGATCCTGGCCAACGACCCTCGTACAAGCATTATCTATGAGTCGCCTTATCGTTTGGTAAAGACACTGGAGCAATTGGCTAAAGTCTGCGGTGAAGACCGCCAGGCAGCCGTTTGCCGAGAGATCTCCAAGCGTTTTGCAGACACGCAGCGTGGAACTTTGCGCGAACTCATTGACCATTTTACGGCCAACGAACCTAAGGGAGAGATCGTGATGCTGCTTGGCGGTTTGCCAGAGGAACCGAAAGAAAAGAAAGTTCATAAGAACAAATACAAGAGTGAGGAATTAGGAGTCAGTAGTGAGGAATTAGAATAATAAAAACAAAACAACATAACAATGAAGAAGATTCTTTTTTCAGGCGCCATTATGGCTGCCACTTTGATGCTTGCAAGCTGTAGCGGTGTCAGCAAGGAACAGGCTCAGCAGATGACCAACACCAACGATAGCTTGATGATGGTAGCTCTGCAGCAGGGTAATGAGATCTACGACCTTCAGACAACCCTTCAGAATGTTACTGATCAGCTCGATCAGATCAATGGACAGATCAGTGTAAGCAATGGTGAGGATAAGAACCTCACTGCACAGCGTGAGAGCCTCTTGCAGAAGCTTAACCTCGTACAGCAGACTATTCTTGAGAAGCAGGCTGCCCTGGAGGAACTGCAGAAGAAATATAGCTCACAGCTTGGTCAGAATAAGGAACTCAAGAAGACCATCGACCGTCTCCAGAACGAGGTGGCTGGCTATCAGTCAGAGATCAAGGGTTACCAGAACCAGATCCTTGTCAAGGATAAGCAGATTGCTGACCTCGCTGATGATTTGAGCGCTACTACCGTTGAACTGGAGGAGACACAGGCTAAGAGCGAGGCTCAGCAGACTGTAATCAACACACAGGACAAGATGCTCAACACCGGTTATTATATCATTGCAGACAAGAAAAAGCTGAAGGAAATGGGTGTTGCCGAGGGTGGCTTCCTTTCAAAGAAGCGTCTTAGCACCGAGGGCTTCTCTACCGAGGGCTTTACCTCAGTAGATATCCGCGAGCTCTTTGAACTGAAGATCAACGACAAGAATCCAAAGATCCTTAGCTCACATCCAGCTAATAGCTATGAGCTTGTAAAGAACGAAGATAAGACCTGTACGCTGCTGATCAAGGATCAGGCTTCGTTCTGGAGCAACAGCAAGTTCCTCGTTGTAATGGAATAATCAAACGTAAAGATGCCATTAAGACTACCAAAGAACCTCCCAGCCATTGAAACGCTCAAGAAAGAGAACATCTTCGTGATGGATTATGAGCGTGGCAATGCACAGGCTATACGTCCTCTGCGTATCTGTATTCTCAATCTGATGCCTATCAAGGAACAGACTGAGAACGACCTGATCCGTGTATTGTCAAACACTCCATTGCAGGTAGAAATCACTTTTATGATGATCTCTACGCATATCTCGAAGAACACTTCGAGCGAGCACATGGAGCGTTTTTATACGCCATTCACTGATCTGAAGTCGCAGAAGTTTGATGGTATGATCATTACGGGTGCACCTCTTGAGCAGATGGATTATGAGGAGGTCACTTATTGGCCAGAATTGCAGGAGATCTTTACCTGGGCCTCTACTCATGTCACCAGCACGATGTATATCTGTTGGGCCGCTCAAGCCGGTATGTACCATTTCTATGGCGTGCCAAAATATCCGTTGGATCATAAGATGTTTGGCATCTTCAAGCATGCTAAGTCTGACTCTCAGTGTCCGATTTTCCGCGGTTTCGATGATGAGTTCTATGTGCCACATAGCCGACACAGTGAGGTGCGTCGTGAAGATATCCTCAAACATCCTGAACTGGATATTCTGTCGGAGAGCCGAGAGAGTGGTGTCTATATGGTAATGGCACGAGAGGGTAGAGAGATCTTTGTGACCGGTCATTCTGAATATGCTCCTGATACACTTGATAAGGAATATAAGCGAGACCTCGCAAAGGGCTTGCCAATCGATATGCCAGTCAACTACTACCGTGATGGTAATCCGAATAAGGGACCATTGATGCGCTGGCGTAGTACGGCCAATCTGCTCTTCTCAAACTGGCTGAACTATTACGTCTATCAGGCTACTCCATTTAACATTGACGAGATTTGTTAATTCCACTTACTTTAGTAAGCTTCGTATTTTAACAATTCAAGACTCTATTTTAACATTAAACGCTGATTTAACTGAATTTAAATCAGCGTTTAACTTTTTTGTCTATATAGTACTTGCATAATTCACTCAAAAGCACTATCTTTGCACCCGATTTGGTGGATATTAACCAATGCTTGATAGAAATTAACAAAAAAATTGAATATATGGAAAGAGTTGATATTCGTGAGCTGAACGAGCTCATTGAAAGCAAAAGCGCCTTCGTCGGCGTCCTGACCCAGGGAATGGATCAGGTCATTGTAGGACAGAAGCATCTGGTAGAGTCATTGCTCATCGGCCTTTTGGCTGATGGTCATATCCTGCTTGAAGGCGTTCCTGGTTTGGCAAAGACCCTTGCCATCAAGACCCTCTCACAGTTGATCGATGCAAAGTATAGCCGCATTCAGTTCACTCCAGACCTTCTTCCTGCCGATGTCATTGGTACCATGGTTTACTCGCAGAAGTCTGAACAGTTCACCGTAAAGAAAGGTCCTGTTTTCGCTAACTTCGTTTTGGCCGATGAGATCAACCGTGCTCCAGCTAAGGTGCAGTCAGCTCTTCTCGAAGCTATGCAGGAGCGTCAGGTAACCATCGGATCTGAGACTTTCCAGCTCGATAAGCCTTTC
>DCIF01000142.1:3935-6779 GCA_002315795.1 Bacteroidales bacterium UBA1733 | reverse complement strand
CCGCTGTAGCTCAGAAGTACGGTCTCCTCGACGGTGGCATTGACACACGCTACTTCTGGGAGATCCTCGATGAGGGTGCGGAGACTGTCGTTTTCTGCAAAGCTCTTGCCTTTGGTAGCCTCGACACGCAGATCAGGATCGAAGCGCGAAGTGAGGTCGCTGACCAGTCCTTCAAAGCCATTGTAAACCGAAAGAACACAGATCATTGCCGCTGTGATGATGCCCACACCGCAAGCGGCCACCAACGTAATCAGGTTGATGGCCGAATGACTCTTCGGAGCAAAGAGATAGCGCAGGGCAATGGTCAGTGAAAGCATCACTTCTTCAAGAGTTCATCAATGCGCTCAAGGTAGTCGAGCGAATCATCAATGTCAAAGCGAAGTTCTGGGATGACACGCAACTGATAGCGTACCTTGTTGCCCAGAGCACCACGGATGCCGCCAACCTGCTTGTTCAGGTTATCGACAACGCTCTTGCCACGGTCTGACGGGAAGACACTGACAAAGACTCTGGCAAACGAGAGGTCTGGTGCCGTGCGGACTGCACTGACACTGACCAGCAGACCATGAGTCTTGGCCGTTTCCTGACGGATGATCTCTGCCAACTCCTTCTCTAGAAGGCGGTTGACTTTGTCTAATCTTGTATTTTCCATTCGGACGTTAATTTGTTAATCATTTTTTCATTATGATGGTTAACCCATCGCGCATAGGGAGGATGACCTTCTCCACGCGAGTGTCTTGCGCAATATGGTCGTTGAATGCCTGCAAGCCTCGTGTCTGTGTGTCAGACTCTTTCGGATTAGGATCTAAGACTTTGCCATCCCACAATGTGTTGTCTGCCAGGATGAGTCCACCCGAGCGAACGTAGGGCAAGACCAGTTCGTAGTACTCGAGGTAGCAGCGCTTGTCGGCATCGATGAAGACTACATCCCAAGCTGATAAAGCCTGAGAGTGAGATATTTCCGTTATCAGACGGCAGGCATCTCCGAAATGCAGATGAATCTTTTGGCCAAGCTCTCCAGCACGTGACATGACATCGCGCAGGAAATCTTCCAGTTCGTCAAAGACTTCGATCGTGTGCAGTTCCTCAACGCCAGTGATGGGATCGGGAGTGAGTCCTTCAGCCATGCTCAAGGCGCTGTAGCCGCTGAAAGTGCCGAGTTCGAGCACACGATGAGCGTTTACCATCTGGCAGAGCATCTTGAGCAGACGTCCCTGCAGATGGCCAGAACACATGCGAGGGTAGGTGAGACGAAGATGTGTGAGCCGCTGCACCTGATGCAACAGTGCCGGTTCAGGGTCGATGTGCGCACGGACATATTCGTCAAGTGCATCGGCTATCTCTTCGTATCTCAGTTCCCTTTGCATTACTTCAAACGACTGACGGTGTTGATAGACAGCGAGTAGGCACCCTTGCTGGTAGCACCCATAAGACAGGCTACAAGTTCCTCGTCCTCAATAACATTCTTTGCTACAAGCTGGCGGATGCCTAACTGCTGGAACATATGGCCACTCATAGTAGAATCAGAGAACTCAACGTAGAATGGTCGTACACCGAAGCTGAGGCCAAGGATGCGCACGATATGCATATCGTTGCAGAGAGCATAGATAGGTACCTGTGGACGGAAACTGCAGAGGGTGCGACTGGTGACTCCAGTATTGTTGCTGGTGATGATCGACTTCACGCCAAGCGCCTCGCTGGCCAATGCGGCATGTTTGCAGAGATAGATGCTGGTGTTCTCAGAGATGCCGTTGAGGTTGCGTGGCACGATATATGGCTGGCTCTCAAGTTCAATCTCTGCTTCCTTACAAGCCTGTGCCATGGTCTGAACAGCCTCACGTGGATAAGCACCGTATGCAGTCTCGCCACTGAGCATCACAGCATCGGTATGAGCAAAGACTGCATTGGCAATATCGCTGATCTCAGCACGTGTAGGACGTGGGTTCTTGATCATGGTGTGGAGCATCTGAGTAGCCACGATGACCGGCTTGTGACGCTGCATGCACTTGCGGATGAGCATGCGCTGAATGCCAGGAATCTTCTCCTGAGCCACTTCAATGCCGAGGTCGCCACGAGCCACCATGACGCCATAAGCTACATCGAGGATTTCGTCAATATTATCGACACCTTCCTGATTCTCGATCTTGGCAATGATCTTGATCTTAGAGCGGTTGGCATCCAGAATCTCCTGAATGTCCAGAATATCCTGCTTTGAGCGTACAAAGGAATGTGCGATGAAATCGATATCCTGTTCAATGGCCAGCTCAATGTTGTGGCGATCCTTCTCTGTGAGCGATGGCAACTTGATGCTGACTCCGGGAACGTTGACCGACTTGCGCTGGCCCAATTCGCCATGATTCTGAGCTTCTGCGATGAGCACATCACCCTCCTTGTCGATAATCGAGAAGGCGATCTCACCATCGTCAATCAGCACAGTGGCACCCACGGGAACGTCTGTGCAGAAATCGGCATAGTTCATGCTGATCTCCTCGTGGGTCGTATGGCCGTCAGGATTTCCCACCATACGTACCTTCTCACCAGGTTCGAAGATAAGTGCTTTGACTGTATAATCCTCAGGGAAGGTGGTTGTGCGGATCTCGGGACCCTTCGTATCGATGAGGATTGGAATATTCTTGCTGACTTCACGCACATTGCTGATCAGGCGCTTGATGCCTTCGTCATTGGCGTGAGCCGTATTCATGCGTACTACGTTCAGACCGCGCTCATAGAGGTCGCGGATAAAATCTACTTCGCAATTGATGTCGCTGATGGTGCAGACAATCTTTGTTTTCTTATCAATCATACCTTAAATAATGATAAATGAATAATGATAAATGAATGATT
>DCIF01000142.1:0-3897 GCA_002315795.1 Bacteroidales bacterium UBA1733 | reverse complement strand
AAGCTCATTATTCTTCAATATAACAACACTATTATTTCTTGAAATTTGCTTTGAGACCCTCGATAGCGAGGCGGTAGCCCTCTATGCCAAAGCCGACAATGATGCCACTGGCCGCAGGACTGATGTAAGAGTGATGACGGAACTCTTCACGCTGATGCACATTGCTGATGTGTACCTCAATGACAGGTATCTTCACCGCTTTAATAGCATCATGGATGGCTACACTGGTGTGCGTGTAAGCACCGGCATTGAGCACAATACCGTCTGTCTGGCCGATACTGCCAGCTTTGGCTTCTGTCCATGCTGCATTGAAATTCGCCTCATCGCCGAACCCTGCCATGTGGATGGCATCTACGATGTCCCCCTCATGATTGCTCTGATAATAGGAGATCTCATCGGTAGGATAAGCCGCACGCAGAGTGTCAAGATAACCCTCGAAGGTCTGTGCTCCGTAAATTCCTGGCTCACGTCGGCCAAGAAGATTCAAATTAGGTCCGTTGATGATTAGAATTTTCATTTTTTTCTTGTTTTATTGGGCAAAAGGACGTATATTTGCCGCTGCAAAAGTACGATTTTTCTGCGACATGTCCAAAAATTACCTCGATAAATATTATTCTTTTCTCAAATTTGAGCGAAACTTCACTGAAAATTCAGTGCAGGCTTATCTTTCTGATATCGCCAAGTTGCAGAAGTTTGCTGCTAGTCAGGGGAAGGAGCTTACCGATCTTGAGCCTACCGAGATAGAAGCTTTTATATGGGGACTTCACGAAGTGGGGATAGCTCCTAAGTCGCAGAAACGCATCCTGGTAGGTATCCGTGCATTCTATAAATTCCTGCGTCTGGAGGGGGCGATGGAGAAGGACCCAACCGATTGTATCGATTCGCCGAAACTCCCTGAAATCATCCCCACCGTGCTGACACTCGAGGAAGTGAACCGTATCATTGCGGTCCCTGACCCGTCGACCATCGATGGCCAGCGTAATCGTGCCATCCTTGAGACGCTCTATTCCTGCGGACTTCGTGTGTCGGAACTCACGGAGTTGCGCCTCTCGCACATCTTCGCCAAAGAGGGTTTTGTACAGGTGCTTGGAAAGGGGAGGAAAGAGCGCATTGTCCCTATTGCCGAGAGTGCGCTACAGGAGATAGAGAACTATCAGGCTTTTCGCTATGAACTCGATGTGAAACGTGGATATGAAGACTATGTCTTTCTCAATCGTTTCGGCCGCAAACTCTCACGCATTATGGTGTTCAAGATTGTGAAACAGTGCTGTCAGGAGGCGGGGATCGCAAAGGAGGTTTCTCCACATACTTTTCGCCATACGTTTGCCACACATCTGCTCGAAGGAGGAGCAAATTTGCGTGCCATTCAGATGATGCTCGGTCATGAGCAGATTTCTACTACTGAGATCTATACGAAGGTCGATCGGCAGATGCTGCGTGAAGAAATTTTGACCTATCATCCGCGCAATAAACCGAGGTGAAAACTACCAATCCAATAGATAAAATTCCCGAATCAAAAAAAAGAACATCAATTTTCAATAAAACATCACGGTAGATTTGCTTTTCTCTGTTCTTTTTGCTATCTTTGCGGCCAAATATGCCTATAATTCACATTTATTTATATTCTTAAAATTAAATTACAACATGCTTAAGAAACTGTTTTTCGCTGTATGTTCAGTCGTCATGCTTGCTGTTATGGCTTCTTGCGGTAAGCTTGATCCACTTACAGCCGACAACTTTGTTTGCAATCCTAACCCACTCGTTGAGCAGGGCGGAATGGTTAATGCCACAGTGACTGTGACTTACCCAGAGAAGTATTTCAACAAGAAGGCATCGCTCACTATTACCCCAGTTATGGAGTATGCTGCAGGCGAGACCAAGGGCACTCCTGTTACTTTCCAGGGTGAGAAGGTCAGCGGCAATGATCAGGAGATTAGCTACAAGTATGGTGGTACTGCTACCTTCCGTTGCGGTTTCCTCTATAAGGATGAGATGGCAAACTCTAAGCTTCGCCTTGATTTCTCTGCTGATATCAAGGGCAAGCAGTTCACTCTTCCTAGTGTTTATATCGCTGATGGCGTTATTGCTACTGAGAGCTTGGCTTCAGCTGCCAGCAACACTCCAGCTTATGCGAAGGACAACTTTGTAAAGGATACTTTTGACAAGTACATCGCTACGATGATCTATCAGTACCAGAGCACCAACCTCCGTGCTACTGAGAGCAACAAGAAGCAGGAAGTACAGGATCTGCAGGATGCTATCACTGCTACCAAGGATCAGGAGCGTCGTCAGTTCGAGGGTCTTGATATGGTCAGCACCGCTTCACCTGAGGGTAAGTACTCTCTCAATGAGAAGCTCGCAGCTGGTCGTGAGAAGTCTTCTGCTGCTTACCTCCAGAAGTTCCTCAAGAAGGCTAAGATGCAGGGTGAGATTACCCCTGAGCAGATTGCAGAGGATTGGGATGGCTTCAAGGAGCTCGTTGAGAACAGCAGTCTTCAGGACAAGCAGTTGATCCTCAACGTTCTCGGTCGTATCAGCGATCCTGAGCAGCGTGAGCAGGAGATCCGTAACCTCTCTTCAGCTTATAAGGAGTTGGCCGACGAGATCCTCCCACAGCTTCGTTATTCTAAGGTAACTGCTACCGTTCGTAACATCGGTCATACTGATGAGGAAATTGCTGACCTCTGGCAGAACGAGAAGGATGCCCTCACCCTTGAGGAGCTCCTCTATCTCGCTACCAAGAAGGATGCTGCTTCACAGGAAGCTATCTATCAGTATGCTCAGAAGAAGTTCGCTTCAGATAATCGTGCTGCTAACGACCTTGCTGCTCTCTACTACAAGCAGGGTAAGACTGCAGACGCTGAGCAGATCTGGAAGAACATCCTCTCTAAGGATGCTAACAATGCACAGGCTAACATGAATATGGGTCTTGTTTCAATGAATGCTGCTGATTGGCAGGCTGCTCAGACTTACCTCGGTAAGGCTGGTGAGTGTGCAGAGTATGGCGAGGCTATGGGTACTCTCCTTACCAACAAGGGTCAGTACGCTCAGGCTATCTCAAGCTTTGCTGATGCTAAGACCAACAATGCTGCAGTAGCTCAGATCTGTGCTGGCAACTACAGCGCAGCTAAGTCAGTGCTCGATGCTGTTGCTAACAAGGACGCTATGACCTATTACCTCTCAGCTATCGTAGGTGCTCGCACCAACAACAGCTCAGATGTAACCAGCAACCTCACCAAGGCATTCAGCATGGATAGCTCTTTGAAGAATAAGGCTCTCAACGATCTTGAGTTCGCTAAGTTCGCAAGCGCTATTGGCGCTCTCTAATCCGGATTCTTTTCCGATTAAGATAAAAGTTACCACCTTCAGCACTCCGCTGAGGGTGGTATTTTTTTATTTGCTACTGGCCTTCACCTTGACAATCTTCTCATCTTTAATAAATAGCAGATACCCATCTACCTTCGCAAATCCAATTTGCTGTAGCAAGCTCATGTATTTTGCCACTTGTTTGCGGTATTCGTGGTGATCATGACCGGTCTTATAGTCAATGACTGTGACGCATCCCTGAGTGTCAATGACAATGCGGTCAGGACGTAACAACTGACCGTCCTTATCTGTGATGGTCTGTTCATTCAGTACACGCAGATGTGTATCAAACCAGCAACGGATATCCCGATTGCTCAGTAACCTTTGAATGGTGGCTTGCATCTCTTCTTCGTCGATGATCTTTGGATCTATGACTCCACGCAGATATAGTGCATGAATCACCTCAGCCGCATCCTCTGCCGTTCGCAACTCCTGCAGCGCGCGATGTATATAGGTGCCCTTGTTCTTAGCCGTGACATCAGGCAACTGCGGACTGTGCAGGATGGAAACCTTAGGCAGCGGATTGGCCTC
>DCIF01000081.1 GCA_002315795.1 Bacteroidales bacterium UBA1733 | reverse complement strand
GAGAGGCACTACATGATCCTGTGGTCGGGAAGTATATCAGAAAAGTGCAGTTCGAGGAACTGATGCAGACGCTCAATCTGCCGATGGACGAGCTGAAGAAATTCGGAGCAGATGTACTTGAGCGATTTGACAATCCATACATTGATCATGCAGTTACGAGCATCATGCTCAATTCTTTCCCCAAGTTTGAGGCGCGCGACTTACCCGGACTGAAGATCTACCTGCAGCGAAAAGGTGAACTGCCTAAGGGTCTTGTGCTGGGACTGGCTGCCATCATTACCTATTATAAAGGTGGAAAACGTGCAGATGGCGCTCCTATCCAGCCCAATGATGCACCACAGATCATGGAGTATCTGGCTCAACTCTGGTCAACTGGAGATACACGCAAGGTGGCCGAAGGCGTTCTTGGAGCGACAGATATCATCTGGAAAGAGAGTAAGCAGAACCTCAATGAGATTCATGGCCTCACCGATATGTTGACAGAGTTTCTTGACAGCATACAGCAGAAGGGAATGAAAGAGACGGTCCGAGCAATCGTATAAGGTATTTATGAAGAGATATTTAAGAATTAATCCTTCTGATAATGTGGTAGTGGCACTACAGACATTGTCTGCGGGAACTACGATTGAGATTGAGGATGAAAAGATCACTCTTCTGACCGATGTTCCTGCAGGTCATAAGTGCGCCATAAAGGACCTGGCAGAGGGGGAGAACGTCATCAAATATGGATTTCCCATTGGCCATACGCGTCATGCTATCTGTAAAGGAAGTTTTCTGGATCACAACGATATCAAGACGAATCTGGAAGGAACGCTCGACTATTCTGACATCCAGCTGAAAGGATTGAAAAGAGAAGAACCCAGTGGGGATCAGCTGACATGGCAGGGATATGTCCGTCCAGACGGACAAGTGGGCATACGCAATGAAGTGTGGGTGATCCCTACCGTGGGTTGTGTCAATGGTATCATCAAGCAGATTGTTGAACAGACCAGACAGGAACTTGGCAATAAGATTGAGGGAATAGACGGTATCTTCCACTTCCCTCACAACTATGGTTGTTCGCAGTTGAGCGAAGACCACGAGAACACCAGGAAGATTCTACGCAACATGGTGCATCACCCGAATGCTGGCGCGATACTGGTAGTGGGATTAGGGTGCGAGAATAATCAACCAAGAATCTTTGAAGAGTTCTGTGGAGACTATAACAAGGACCGAGTGAAGTTCATGGTCAGTCAGGAAGTGCAAGGTGATGAGGTAGCTTATGGCGTCAGCCTGCTGAAAGAACTGATTCAGAAAGCGCAACAGGATAAGCGGCAGACCGTTCCTGCCTCTGCACTTCGCATAGGACTGAAATGTGGCGGTTCAGACGGGTTCTCCGGCATCACGGCCAATCCGCTGCTCGGAGCCTTCTCTGATCTCCTCTGCGAGAAACAGGGAGGGACAACGGTTCTGACCGAAGTGCCAGAGATGTTCGGAGCAGAGACAATCCTGATGGAGCGTTGTGAGAATCAGCGATTACTGGAAGAAACCATCTCGCTGATCAACAACTTCAAGAACTATTTTCTCAGCCATGGCGAACCTTGTGGAGAGAACCCTTCTCCAGGCAATAAAGCCGGTGGAATCTCGACACTCGAAGAGAAAGCCTTAGGCTGCACACAGAAGTCGGGCAAGAGTGCTGTCTGTGGAGTGATGGAATATGGCGATCGACTGCAGAAACAGGGGCTTAACCTCCTGTCTGCCCCTGGCAATGATCTGGTTGCAGCAACAGCACTTGCAGCAGCAGGATGTCAGTTAGTGCTTTTCACCACAGGCCGGGGAACACCCTTCGGCACATTTGTACCCACGATGAAAGTCAGTACAAATTCTGATCTGGCCAAGCGCAAACCTGCCTGGATTGATTTTAATGCAGGTGTTCTTGTTGAAGATCAGACGATGGAGAATACACTTCAGGCCTTCACAGAAAAGGTTCTGGCTGTAGCCAGCGGAGAACTCACGAGCAACGAAAAAGCAGGGATTCACGAAATCTCGATCTTCAAGAATGGAGTCACATTGTAAACAAATCAATAATCCCCAGCCGCAGAATACTTACGGCTGGGGATTCTCATTTTTATATTTAGCTATAAAGCGCAAAACTCCTTATTGCTCAACGCCATTTGCAATAAACTCAACACGGTCGGCCTCATTAACGAACTTCTTCATCATGTTCTGAAGATCGGTGAGAGTGATGCCGTTAAGAGTCTCATTCCAACCATCAACCATATTGATATTGAGGGCATCAAGGTTCGACATCTGGTCAATCCAGTAACCGTTCTCCTTGAGCTGCTCCTCATGACGCTTCAGCATATAGTCACGAACCTTCTGGAAGACATCCTCACGAATACCTTCATTGGCCATCTTACAGAATTCGTTATAGGCTACCTCGTTGATATGGTCAAGCTTTTCAGCACCAGTCTCATAGAGATAAATCATCTGGCTGGTACCAGTTATGAAGTTTCTCTGAGCAGTAGCGTAAGGCGAATAGACACCACCTTCGTTCTCGCGGATGGTCTCAGTGAATACCATTTCAGCAGCCTGACCCAACATATCGGTAATCAAAGCATCCTTGAGTGAGAATGGCTGGTCAAAGAGGGTAAAAATATTATAGACAGTAGTCTTTGGCTGCTTCATTGGCAGGTCAAAGCGGTTGGTGCGGGCACCACGGGTTGGCATATTCTTCTCACCGAATGTCTCACGATCCTTCGTAGTAGGAAGGCTGCCAAGATAAAGTTCAGAGAACTGGCGGAGACTGTCAACATCGATGTTGCCTACAAAATAGAAGGTGAAATCAGCCGGATTCGCAAAACGCTTCTTACCCAGTTCGAATACCTTCTTATAGTCAAGCTGATCAAGATCGGCCAACTGAATTGGAGCCAGCTTTGGCTGACCCTGATAGAGAGTGTTCATCAATGAGTCGCTCATAATCTTCTGCGGATTGCCGACCTGCATCTCCATAGAAGTCTTGGTGCGGTTGAACCAGGCCTGATAAGCCTCCTCATCATATC
>DCIF01000141.1:1117-6563 GCA_002315795.1 Bacteroidales bacterium UBA1733 | reverse complement strand
TGAGCAGATGGCTGTATTCGCTTCTCAGGTTAAGGTTGACGGTAAGTCTCTTGCTGAACTCGGCATGTCTGCTGAGCGTCTTGCTGAAATCCGCAAGATCACTACTCAGGGTGGTTCTAATATCATTAAGCTTCGTGGTCGTTCATCATTCCAGAGCCCAGCTTATCAGGCAGTTAAGATGATTGAAGGTGCTATGGGTGGCGAACCATTCACTCTTCCTGCAGGTTGCTATGTAAACTGCGACAAGTGCGGTTACAAGAACGTCATGATGGCTATGCCATCTACTATCGACGCTACTGGTGTTCACTTTACCGCTCCTCAGGGTACCGCAGAAGAGATGGCTGGTCTTCAGTCTTCTTACGAGCACCTCCAGAAGATGCGTGACGAGATCATCGAGCTCGGCATCATCCCAGCAGTGGCTGATTGGGGTACAATGAATCCAAATCTCTAATAATCTGCTCTGCAGGTAATTAAGAAAATAACAAATTCCAAATATCGCCACCCACGCAAAAACACTTTGTGGCCGGGAGGCGATATTTGTTTTTTCGCTCTATGATTCCTAAAGATATTCTCACAAAAACACTCGAAGTGCTCAACGCTGGTGGCGTCATCCTTTATCCTACAGATACCGTGTGGGGATTAGGTTGTGATGCTACAAACAGCGCTGCCGTGAAGCGCATCTACGAGATCAAGCGTCGCGCCGACAGCAAGGCGATGCTTACGCTGGTCGATGCAGCAGCACGAGTTGATTATTATTTCGACCGTGTGCCAGAGATTGCCTGGGATCTTTGGGAAGTCGCAGACAAACCGCTGACGCTCATCCTGCCACGTGCACGCAATGTTGCTCCTGAACTGATTGCGGCAGATGGCACCATGGGAATGCGCATCACCCACGAAGAAGTCAGCCAGACCATTTGCGCGCGACTGAAACGTCCGCTGGTCAGCACCAGTGCCAATATCAGTGGAGAACCGACAGCACGCTGTTTCAGTGAAATCAGCGAAGAGGTCAGGCAGGCCGTTGATTATATCATTCCGCTTCGCCAGAATGAGAAAGAGAATCCTGCTCCCTCAGGAATCATTAAACTGGGTGATGGCGGACTCATACAGGTTATCAGATGACAATCATCAAAAGGTTCTCAGACATACTTATCAGCCTTGTGGCGATAGTAATTCTCTCACCTCTGTTTCTGGCCATAGCCATTGTCATCTGGCTGGATACAGGTGATCCGATCCTCTTTCTGCAAGAACGTATAGGGAAAGACGGACGTCCGTTCCAGATCATCAAGTTCCGCACGATGAAGACTGATGCAGAGGCTTCAGGTCCTCAGCTCAGCAACGAAAACGACGAAAGAGTTACCCGATCAGGACATTATCTGCGCCGATACAGACTCGACGAACTCCCGCAGTTTATCAATATCCTTCGTGGAGACATGAGTCTGGTTGGACCTCGTCCGGAACGCGTCTTTTTCATCCAGCAGCTCTCAGCAGATTTTCAGCAGTTACTGACAGTCCGTCCGGGACTCACCTCCTGGGGACAAGTAAAATACGGTTATGCATCGACCTTAGAACAGATTTCTGAGCGCATGCAATACGACCTTTATTACATCCATCATAAATCATTGACTTTTGATCTGAAGATCATCCTCCGCACCATCTGCATTGTCTTTTCTGGCAAAGGTGTTTAGTTTCTTCAGAAGATAGCAATTAGCAAATAACATTTGTTGGCAGAGATGCTGAACAAGACTTACACATTTATCAATAAAAGCGTCGAACGCATCGTGACTTGGCGAGAGCAGCATCTCACCGAGCAGCAGTTCGTGCTCATTCTGGCCTTTGTGGTCGGTCTGGCTGGTGCGGCTGCAGCGCTGACGCTTAAATGGCTTATTCACTCTTTCCAGCATCTGCTCACGCTTTATTTTGAGATTGATGGTGCCAACTGGCTTTACCTCCTCTACCCTATGCTGGGTATTCTCATTGCCGGTTGCTATGTGCGTTATATCGTACGCGATGACATCGGTCATGGTGTTACCAAGATCCTTTACGCTATTTCTCAGCGCAAGTCCATCATCAAGGTGCACAACATGTACACCTCTGTCATCGCTTCCTCTGTCACCATCGGATTTGGTGGATCTGTAGGTGCCGAGGCTCCTATCGTGCTTACAGGCTCAGCCATCGGCTCAAACCTGGGACGACTCTTCCGTATGGACCAGCATACGCTCATGATCCTTTTAGGATGTGGTGCTACGGCCGGTATCGCCGGTATCTTCAAAGCTCCTATCGCCGGATTGCTTTTCACGGTCGAAGTGCTGATGCTCGACCTCACCGCCTTCTCTATCATGCCATTGCTGATCTCGGCAGTTACTGCAGCATCCGTAGCTTATGCCGTGGAAGGTCCTACAGCGCTGTTCTCGTTTACCGAGACCATGGATTTCTCCATTGACCGCGTGCCATACGTCATCCTCCTCGGTATTTTCTGCGGTTTTGTATCGCTTTACTTCACGCGCACTACCTTCTATGCCGAAGATATGTTCAAGCGTGTGAACAATCCCTGGATCAAGTGGGTGATTGGTGGCGTATTTCTGAGTGTAGCCATCTTCCTCTTCCCTCCACTGTATGGTGAAGGCTATGAGGTCATCCAGCACATCTATGATGGTAATTTCCACGACATTCTTGGCAATTCGCTTTTCTATAACATCGGAATGACCGACGATCCTACGGTGACCACACTGCTCACCTTTGGAGTGATGTGTGTTTTCATCATCATGGTCATGCTGTTCAAATCGTTTGCTACAGCAGCTACCAATGGCGGTGGCGGTTGTGGTGGTACGTTCGCACCTTCTCTGTTCTTAGGCAATCTGGCTGGTTTCCTCTTTGCCTTTCTGCTCAATCGTACAGATTATCTCAGTTTCCTTCCTGAACAGAACTTTGCCGTCATGGGCATGGCTGCCGTGATGAGCGGTGTCATGCATGCTCCACTGATGGGAGTCTTCCTCTCGGCCGAACTCACCGGTCGTTTTGACCTCTTCCTGCCTTTGATGATTGCCTCCTGTCTGTCATACGGTACGATACGCATCTTCGAACAGTACTCTATCTACACACGACGTCTGGCACAGAAGGGAGAACTCATCACGCACCACAAAGACAAGGCGGTGCTGACATTACTTAATCTGCAGGATCTCATTCTAACCGACTATTCCACGCTCCGACCAGACATGAAGCTTGGTGAAGTAGTCAAGATGATCTCCACACAGCAGCACAACCATTATCCGGTTTGCGATGCAGATGGTATGTTCGTGGGAATTGTCACGCTCAACGAGATACGCAACATTATGTTCCAGCCGCGTCTCTACGAACGCATGAGTGTCGAAGATATCATGATTGGACCTAAGGGAAAAGTCACGCCAGAGATGAACATGGCCGAAGTGATGAATCTCTTTGACACCACCGATGCCTGGACGCTACCGGTGGTCGATAATCAGGGCCACTACCTCGGCATGCTGTCACGTCAGCATATCTACGCCACCTACCGCAAGCTGTTGCTTACGTTCAGTGAAGATTAAACTTTTGCTGTTTCTATAAGTCCTAAATATGAGAGCACAAGGAGAGTGCTCTATCTATGAATAAGAAACTTAACAGACTTAACTATTATGAAGAAATTCTTTACAACGCTCACCGCTCTTGCTGTACTTTTCGGTATGAGCTGCTCTACCTCTTTGTCAGCTCAGCACCGCTCTCACCATCAGAGTCGCCCCTCTTATCATCATCATAGTAGCAGTGGCGATGGCTTTCATCATGCCATGCGCGCCGTCGATGATATTGCCAGTGCAGCGATGCTTGGCACTATGCTTCACGGTTTTGATGACTATACGGGTATTCGCCTGGGATATAATGCAGCTTCGCTGCGCACTGATCTGAAGTATGCGAATGTCACCAGCGACTTCACCTCTGGCGTCAATGTGGGTTTTGTCTTCGGTTGGCATCTGGGTCCAACTCCTCTGATGATCGAACCTGGCGTGTTCTATTCGATGAAGGGAGGCAATCTGTCCGGACGTTTTACCAATGGCGACCGATTTACAAACGATATCTCTATGCACAGCATTGAGCTTCCACTCGTACTCAAGTGCCAGATTCCACTTTCTCCAGACAACTACATCCAGTTACAACCCTTCTTCGGAGGATTTGTCTCGTTCGGCTTTGCGGGTACCACGAAGTATAATGAAGATCCTAACTACTATCAGAAGTGCGACACCTTTGAAGACCGCATCGGTTTCGGCAGTTGTGATGCAGGTTTGCGCATGGGTGGAGGTCTGCAGGTAGGACAGTTCTATCTGGAGTGTGCTTATGACCTCGGTCTGGTCAATCTGCCAAACCATGATTATGATTTCATGGAATATGACAACTTTGACGACACCGTACGCAGTAACACCATCAGCTTTAATATCGGTTTTAATTTCTAAAGGAACCTTCATGAATCAAAGAACGGACGTCTCATTTGCGCGACGTCCGTTTCTTCATTGCGGAAAGGCTGTCGCACAAATGCGATGTCCGTTCCGAGACCTCTGAAACCGGTTTTAGAAACCAGAATCCGGTTTCAGAGACCAAAAACATCAACACATCCGCGGATGTGTTGATGTTTTTTGCCTCTGAAGGTCTTTTCTTATTCCTCAGCCTCTCTTTTATGGATATGCTGCTCCATGTACTGTGACGGGGTCATGCCATACAGTTCACGGAAGGCTGTGGCAAAGTTATTCGGATTATTAAAACCGACAAGTGAAGCGACTTCTGAAACCGCAACTTTCTTCTGTGCGAGGAGTTCAGCGGCTTTTGCCAATCGAATATTACGCACATAGTCACGCGCAGACTGGTTGGTCAATTCTTTCAGTTTACGATACAGATGCACGCGGCTCAGACCCACTTCCTTGGCAATCAGGTCGGACGTAAGATTTGCATCGCTCAGATGAGCATTGACTACCTTGACAACACGGTCCAGCAGTCGCTCGTCTGGAGACTTACTCTCTGGCGTGTCGATCAAATCGGTAGGCAACTGCTGTCCGCTGAAATTATTACGCAGGCGATCATGGCTTGAAAGGAGGTTCTGCACCGTCTTTCGAAGCAGTTCCACGTTGAATGGTTTCGTGATATAGGCATCAGCACCCACCTCAAGGCCTGCAATCCGATCTTCCTCATCGGTCCTTGCAGTCATCAGGATAAACGGGATATGATTCAGACGGATGTTCTGACGCATTTTGCTACAGAGTTCCATACCATCCATATTCGGCATCATGAGATCGCTCAAGACAATGTCTGGTGTATGCTGCATCATAAGCGTGTATGCTTGCTGTCCATCCGTGCACTCAACGACACGATAATCTGTTCGAAGCTCCTGTATAATATACTCACGGATCTCATTATCGTCTTCAACGACCATGAGCTGCTTACGGGTAGT
>DCIF01000141.1:0-988 GCA_002315795.1 Bacteroidales bacterium UBA1733 | reverse complement strand
AGATGATGATTACCCAAAGGAAGACGAATAATGAAGCAGGTGCCCTGACCAGAAGGATTGGCGGTCACCTCAATGGTGCCATGATGGAGCGTGACAAGCGAATGGGTCAGATTAAGACCAATGCCAGTGCCTCCGCCATTAACATTATTGCCACGCACCTGATAAAAACGGTCAAAGATATGCTTACGTTCCGCCTCTGGAATACCTACTCCCGTATCCGTGACTGTCATGATAAATACTCCGTCTGGCATCTCTTCTGTACCGACAGCCTCCTCCAGACGCACCTCAATACTACCTCCCTTTGGCGTATATTTCAACGAATTTGAAAGGAGATTCATCAGGATTTTGTCAAAATTGGCTGTATCTATCCACAATTTCAATCCAGGGGTGGTTTTATCAATGAGCGTAGTGTTAATATCTCGGATATCGGCCACATCGTTCACCGTCTCACAGATATTGCGAATATACGGAACAATATCAACTTCGCTGAAGAGCATCTGCATCTGGTTCTTATCAATCTTACGAAGGTCCATCAGTTGATTGATCAGCGCGAGAATGCGGTTAGCATTACGCAAGATCAGATCGTATGAATGCTGGCGGTTAGGTTCGAGGTCGGTCTTGATAAGCTTCTGCAACGGACTCACAATCATCGTCATCGGAGTGCGTATTTCATGAGAAATATTCATAAAGAACTGCAACTTAGCCTCATTGATAGCCTGTGAGCGTTCATGCATGATGAGACGCTGGCGTGTCTTATGACGTTGATTGATTTGTAAATAGGCAATCCAGATCGCAAGCACCAGGATCGCAAACCAAAGGAGCTGAGCCCACCAGGAAAGATACCAAGGAGCCAGAATCTCGAAACTGAGACGCTCTACGTCCGACTCTACGCCATTGACAATCCCCACAAAATCAAACACATGCTTACCAGAAGTAAGATGGCTGAAAGCAACATGGTTCTGTCCTGCAGGACAGAACCATGTTGCTT
>DCIF01000066.1:8547-12739 GCA_002315795.1 Bacteroidales bacterium UBA1733 | reverse complement strand
CCTTCCATACCTATCTGTGCATACTCAAACATATGCTCAGACATACCAGTTTTTTGCCCTAAGGCCAAGTTCAGGGCTGTGAGCTGCAATGGGTCTGTAGGAGCCTTTTTCTTTGCGGTCTCGATAATCTCTGTCCACTGCTGAAAGCGAGCCATATTATCGTATGCTAAAACCTCCTCTTTATGTGGATCGTACAAGGTATTGAATAGGACGGCCGTAATGATGATCAACATAGATGTAGAGATGGTTATAACAACCTTTTTCTGCTGCATCACCTTGAATTTTTGACCAAAAAAATCTGCCACTGGCAATAACGCGATTACCAAAACTGTCAACCAAAGAAGAGTACATACTTCTTGATGATCTGCATGGTAATGAATTCCTGTATAGAAACGCTCAAACGGGAATGAAGAGAAATGGTGCCAAGCTGCAGGAATTATACCCACAGCCAACACGACTAAAGTAGCAGACAGTAGTATCGTACTCCATCCGCGTATATTTGGCATAATCAATGAGAGTAGAAGAAACAGCACGGATACTGGGCCTGCAGTCCAGTACATAGGAACCAATAACAAGACGACGGTTATAAGTCTGAGTATTTTATCTTGGATAATACCAATGCAACATACAACCAATAATGATAGAACGACAGCCCATATTGCTCCTAGTTTTGCATTTTCATCGAATATGAAAAAACATAGAAGCACAGCGGGGATAAAGCTGAGCATATAGAGACCTGAATTACCCAGAAGACGGCTACATAGCAATTGTACAGCAACTATAAGGAAAGCCACAATGAGGGCTCCCGCCCATGAGTACAGGAAAAACTGTACACAGAAGCGACCTAAATAATCAGCTACTCCACCCGGTAAAGATATAATATCAGAAACATAACTCCACTGATAAAGGAATATCTGATACTGCTCCTGAAAATGGAGATGATGTGGATAAAATAAAGCAAAAAAACAGGCTACAACAGTGGCAAAAGCCACTGTTGTAAGAACCTGCATATTCAGAAATTTCCTCATGAAATTATCAGAAAATGATAATATAAAGAAGTGAGAAATAACCAGTTTATAATGTTAAATCAATGCACTTCAGATCCTTATCAGAAGAACTTGTACCATAGAAGACCTCATACTGACCGGGGAGGGCACGCATGGTGTTTGTAGTTTCATCAAAACACTCAAATGATTCAGTGCTAAGTTCAATCTCTACCTGCTTGGTCTCTCCTGGTTTGAGGGTGACTCGCTGATAGCCACGAAGCGACTTGCGTGGACCCTGAGTGTCAGCAGTGCGACGGATATAAACCTGTACAACCTCTGTACCTGAACGCTTACCGATATTGCTGACAGGAATGGTAAGCTTCATACCATCGAGCCTTGCCTGACCAATGTTGAACTGAGTATAGCTCAAGCCGTAACCGAACTGGAAGAGTGGTTCCTCTGTCATATAACGATAGGTACGTCCCTTCATGCTGTAATCCTGGAAATCAGGCAACTGTGCCAGATTCTTATAGAACGTAATAGGGAGCTTGCCTGATGGATTATAGTCCCCATAGAGTACATCAGCAATAGCCTGTCCACCTCGCTCACCACCATACCATGCCTGGAGGATAGCGTCGCATGACTCTGTCTCAGGAACGAGTGCCATGGCCGAACCAGAGAAGTTGACGAATACGACCTTCTTGCCTGCCTCATGAAGTTTCTGGAGGAAGAGACGCTGCACTGCAGGGAGCTCAATGTCTGTACGGTCACCGCCCTTGAAGCCAGGGAGATTAACCGGCATCTCCTCGCCCTCAAGACGTGCTGAGATACCACCTGCAAAGACAACGGTCTCGATACCCTTGAGCTGTGCAATGAGCTTATCATAATCGACATCCGTCTCTCGACCGATATTGACCTTCAGGTTGGCATTATAAGTAAGAATCTGTGCATAACGGATCTGGATTTTATACTCCTCGCCAGCTTTTGCTTCAAAGATCGTACGAGTATCTGTATCACGCCAGGTGAATTCACGAGCGGTTGATTCTCCGTTGACGAAGACCTCGAAATATGAGCAACCCTCTACGTCGAGCAGCACGGTACCACTCTGTTTTGGACGGAACACGGTCTCATAAAGTCCAGAGAACTTCTTGAGGTTAATGCCAGGAGCAAAAGCATAGTTACCAAAAGTGGTCACATTGATCGGACGATCATGATGGCGCTTTGACACTGGATCTGGCAGATTGTCAATGTCAGCAGCCTTGGCTGGGTCATACTGTTCAGCTCCACGGGTCCAGATATCCTCATTCCAGAAGACACCACGGAAACCGGTCTTTCCATCAATCGAGCACTGATTGTAATAAGACTCAAGTACCTTGTCATGAACGAGCTCGCAGCCCTTGAATGAGACGACACGACCCTTGCCAACTTTCTGCTGGATACCCTCAAGAAGCGATACTGTCTGATTTGGAGTACCATTGTAGTTACCCCACATGAGTACCTCATCGGCAGCATTTGGACCAATGACAGCGACCTTGCCTTTCTTCAATGGGAGAACATCGCCACGGTTCTGCAAGAGGACGAGCGACTGACGGGACATTTCAAGAGCCGTCTGCTGATGTTCCTTGCTGTTGAGTAGCTCCGGGCCAAGCTGAGACCAGCTGACAATGCTAGGATCGTCCATCTCACCAAGTTCAAAACGGCCCTCGAGAAGGCGGATAATCTTCTCATCGACCGATTTCTCATCAACCAATCCGGCCTTGACTGCTTCTGGCAGACGAGCATAACCATAATCATAGCCACATTCCACGTCGGTACCAGCCAGCACACCCTTAGCAGCAGCGTGCTGAGGGGTAGAAGAGGTCTTATGAGTAGTCCAGAAGTCCGTCACGGCGCCACAGTCAGAGACAACCATATACTTGAATCCCCACTCATCACGCAAAATCTTCTGTAGCAGACGAGTATTCGAGCAGCAAGGCTCGTCATCCCAACGTTGATAAGCACACATCACCTCACGCACATCACCTTTCTGTACACAAGCCTTGAAGGCTGGCATATAAGTCTCCCACAGGTCTCGAGGCGAGACGTTATTGATATTATCTACGTGGCGGCCCCACTCTGGACCACTATGGATAGCGTAGTGCTTGGCGCAGGCATAAAGCTTACGATACTTGGTATCCGATGGACCTTGCAATCCCTTGACAACCTGTACACCGAGACGAGAAGTGAGATAAGGATCCTCACCATAGGTCTCCTGACCGCGTCCCCAGCGTGGGTCTCTGAAGATGTTTACATTAGGAGTCCAGACAGAGAGCGAGTGAAAACGAGTATCCTCATTGCCATCTGCAATCCACTTGTTATAAGCCGCACGGCCCTCATCGCTTGTCTGTGTGAATACCTCATACACAAGATCATCATTGAACGATGCCGCCATACCGATAGGTTCCGGATAAACCGTGACATTACCCATATTTGCAATGCCATGCAGCGCCTCACTCCACCAGTTGAATTTCTTGATACCAAGGCGAGGTACAGCCTCTGAGATATCGAGCATAATGACCGACTTCTCCTGGAGCGTCAGACGGCTACAGAGGTCAATAGCACGCTCACGAGGAGACAGATCTGGATTCTGATAAGGCAGTATCTCCTGCGCTTGAATGGAAGACATTGCACCCCCAATAAGGAGTGCAATGCCAATAAATGTTTTCTTCATATCGTAGAATTAGAAATTACTTGAATAGTCGTGGAGCCAGTTCCTTCAAAGCACGACGCCAGGTAAGGAACTCATGAGCAGTGCCGGGTGACACATGACTGGTAGCTGAGTATCCGGCAGCATTGAGATCTTCAACTGCCTTCTTAACGGCTGCAGGATTCTCCTTCTCTCCAGTGCTGATGAAGATATGATGTGGCTTGACAGTCACTTTCTCAAGCTCTTCTGGTGAATACATACCACCAGAAAGAATGTTCCAATAGCCAAAGACCTCAGGGCGACGAAGCGTGATGAGATGCGTCTCAACACCTCCCATTGAAAGACCAGCCATTGCGCGGTGATCACGATCTGCGATAGTAAGGAAGTTCTGGTCGATAAATGGAACGAGTTCGTCAACGAGCAGCTTCTCAAACTCCTCAGCAGTGAATGATCCGATAGTACCAAACTTGATATTATTGGTCAGACCATAGGCCATGACAACGATCATCGGATCGCACTT
>DCIF01000066.1:0-8464 GCA_002315795.1 Bacteroidales bacterium UBA1733 | reverse complement strand
CTCACCCCAACCATGCTGGAGATAAAGAACTGGATACTGCTTTTGAATGCCCTTCTTCACCGCATTTCCTTTTTTGTCAACGAGCTTGCCGTAACCATAAGGAGTATAGACAACCGCCTTCTGATAAGACTTCTGACTCTCGCTCCAGTAGGTGATCTGCTGCAAGTTTCCATGAGGGACATCCTTGAGCGCATAGAAATCAGTATCATCATTCGTAGGAATCTCTATACCACTCTCCCAACGGCAGGAGCCGAAATAGTTGCCAGTACCAGGATCATTGACTACGCCGCCATCAACTATAAGATGGTAGTAGTGGAAACCAGGATCCATTGGGCCCTCAGTCACACCTTCCCAGACACCCTCAGTATTTTTCCGCAGCACAGTACCACCACGACCACCGAGGCCAAGAGTAACCTGCACCGTCTTAGCCTGTGGAGCAACAACACGGAAACGAGCATATCCTTGTGAGTTGACCTGTGGATACTCCTGACCTGGCTGGTTCCACTCCGATGGTTTCCAGTCGTCCTTGAGTACGACATTATCAAGCGCAGGATCAAAGTTGCAGACAGTATTGTAAACGGCCTTTGGCTTGAGGTCTTTATCGAAGAGCAAAGGATAGTTAGCTGTACCTACCCAGGAATCCTTATCAGAAAGATTCCAGAATGTTACACAGTCGATCTTGTCCTTGTACTTACGCAAGGTCTTGAAGAGCTGTGCATACTGATCCATGTGCTGAGTCTGGATATATGGCTTAATCTCGACACCCTGACGGCTGAACTGCAACTGGCCACCCATCTCCTCGTTGGCACGAATATCGAGTTCGGTGATGTGAATGTGGTCGACGAGCTCAGCATAACGCTCGATGGCAGCAGCCAGGTCATTCATCGAAGGACCATAGATATTATAATGTCCCTGCATGCCAATACCATGAACAGGAACACCCTGTTCCTTCAGGTGCTTCACCATGTTGTAGATGCGTTCACGCTTGCCAGGGTCGCACTCATTATAATCGTTGTAGAAGAGCAGAGCCTCAGGATCAGCCTCATGTGCAAACTCAAAAGCATAGCGGATGAAAGCATCTTCAGCGCCAAGTTTCTCAACACTGTACTTATAGTAAACAGACTCACGGAAAGGAGGCTGAGCAGGACGACCACGGAAAGCCGGACGCTGCTGATCGGCCATAGCCTCATTGACGACATCCCAGCAGTAAATGATGTCCTTATATCGATTTACAATGGTAGTAATATGATCCTTGAGACGAGCGAGGAAGATCTCTTTCTTAACAAAGTTACCCTTCTTGTCATAGAGCATCCAGTCAGTACCCTGGCTATGCCACAGGAGGTTGTGACCACGCATCTTGATGCCATTCTCACGGCAGAAATTGGCGATAGAGTCAGCCCGACCCCAAGTCCACTTACCTTCTGCAGGGTGAGTTTCGATTGGTTTCATAGCATTTTCGCAAGTTACACTGTTGTACTCTTTGAGTACGAGCTGCTCCTGATCTGGAGTCAGGTTACGGACATTGAGCGCTACACCTACCTTGAAGTAGTCCTTGTATGCGTCCTTCAAACCGTGAGCCTCTTTCTGCGCATTGGCAGGAAGAGTAGTCATGGCAAGTGCCAGAGTGCACATGCCAAAAAGATTCGTTGTCTTCATGTTTGTTAAAGGAATGTTTATTATGGTTACAATTGTGTCTATCTTTGTGGCAAAGATAATTATTTTTTGTCGATTCTGCAAACCTTTTATGATAAAATATGACGTTTGATACCCAACAATACGTGAATGTAACACAAATATAAATTATTTCACCAATAATCACAAAGACTATTTTCTATTTCAAATTTTCTTTTTACCTTTGTGGCAAGAAAACCAAATAATATGTTTTATGAATCTAAAAAAAACATTTTTCTTTTTGCTGGCTACGTTGATGGTTAGCAATGCTTTTGCAGAATGGGGAGAAACACCCCGACTGACCGTAGAGGGAAATCATCTGGTAGATCCAAATGGGAAGCAGGTAATGCTGCACGGTGTGATGGATACGCCAAGTCCCTATTTTTCTGGCTATCGTTTTACTGATGGGCATTGGATTGATGTCTATTCTGACGGAGATAAATACATTGACAAGTGTAAGGATTATTTCGACAAACTGTTTACTGCCGTGACCGACACGCGGCAAGGCTCATGGTGTAACGTGTTCCGCCTGCATCTGGATCCGTGCTGGACCGATGATCCGAATCTAAAAGCATCGGGATTTACGGTTAAAGGCGATAAGATCTATGATCCCAATGGAACGGAGGTAAGTGGAGAAGCCAGCATCTATCATTTCTCGAAATCACGACTTAACAGATACATGGAGAAACTTTATGTGCCATTAGCCAAATTAGCACAAGGTCATGGTATGTATGTTATCATGCGCCCTCCTGGAGTCTGCCCCAGCATGATTAAAGTAAATGACTATTATCAGCAGTATCTGCTTACTGTCTGGGATGCGGTCACAAAAGATAATTCTGTACTTGACAGCTCTGACTGGCTCTCTATCGAGTTAGCCAACGAACCCATCAGCGTACTTGACAAAAACGGTAAGTCATCCAATGCCGCGCTGCATGATTTCTTCCAGCCAATCGTCAACAAGATTCGCGAAAATGGATTTAAGGGTATTATCTGGGTTCCTGGTTCAAGCTGGCAACAGAACTACGGGCCATACGAAGAGTTCCCTATTGAAGATCCTCTTCAGAATCTGGGTTATGCGGTACATTGGTATCCCGGATGGTATAATACCTCTGATGATTCTCATGACAATCTGACTTCAATTCGTTCATTCCTCAGTAGCGTCCCGGTCGTAAAGACCAATCCTATCATGATTACAGAAGTTGACTGGAGCCCTGAAGACCCCAACGGCACATCTCACAAAAATGAATATGGTGAGGACGTGAAACCGAACTGTGGTACTTGGGCAACAGGTTCCACATCGAAGTTCGGAGAGGCATATAAGGCAACGCTCGAGTATTTTGATAACATAGGCATGACGTTGACCCATACACATGACTATATCGACATCGACCAATATCTTGCTGATGGCAAGCTGCTTCCTGCCTTCCATAACAAGCTTACTAACAACGCTTACGAAGCCTGCTCTGGTGCCTGCTTTACATGGTATCCTGTATGGGCAAAAGCAGAGCACTCAGCGCGAACCTTTGAAGAGACTACAAAAAATGAGATGTTCCCGCTTGATGAGCTTGGATTCAACCCAAGTATCTATGGAACGGGCACGTACAATGAAGAAACACATACTCTCACCACAGGACAATACGGCTTTGGTGGATGGAAGTATAATACGCCTCTTGATTTGAGTGAATATAAATATATCGTTATTCAGTTAAGTGAAAAAGCAAAGGACAGTGGCCAGTATAGCGCGTCTTTCCGTCTGTTTGACGAAAACAGCTATTGGGCAGGTGCTGCAGAAGTCAACCTTGGTGGACAGAAAGATATCTGCATTGATCTGAAATCCTTGAAAAAGAGCGATGGCTCCAGTCTTGAACTAAGCCATATTTACATTGCAGGATTCTGGACACTTGGAGGAGCAGATAACAGCATTTCCATTGCTAACATCTTTGTAAGTAACGATGGACTCACTTCAGCCACAGACCTGACAAGCCTCTTTGAAGAGAATGCTTCTGTAATTGAGACTTTCCAGATTGATGGTCGCAGGGTTAGCAATCATTCCAAAGGATTGCTGTTACAGCGCCACTCTGATGGCAGTGTTCACAAAATACTACAAACGAAATAAAAAAGAGCAATCAGTTCAAAATTACGTTCGCAAATTCAGCAGGGGTTATACGGACAGGTTCAACAGTAAACTCGGGAATATTATATGAGCGCAAATGCAGAAGTTCATAATCCGGATCCTTCTGAGGCAGCTCAAATGCTTTGTGTGCAACGCCATTCTCATCAAACCATGAGAAATAGAGACGCGTATAGTTATTATCTCGTCGACGGCTCTGGAAGACAATCCAGCGACCGTTACTTGACCAGTTATGGAAGCTCTCGGCACGAGGGCTGTTGGCAGCATCAAGAGGATAAGTCTCTGAGGTGTTCAGGTCTGTGACATACAGATCGGCCTCAGGATGATAGATCTGGAAACAACCATGCGAGCCAATACATGTCAGCAAATATCGCCCATCAGGGCTGATACGTGGCAACGTAGCACTGGCCGAGTCAGCAGAAGCCATCAACACGGGCTCAGGAGCACCGAAAGATAATGTTTTTGCATCAAAATGACGACGATAAATGTCGTAGAATACTCCTTTATAACGGTCTGTGATATCATGCTGACGCGTAATTCTCACTTCATCAGAAACTGTGGCAGAACGTTCTTCTATGAAAGTGAAGCTGGCCGAAGCATAATATAGCCACTGTCCATCAGGGCTCCAGGTGGGAAATGTCTCCATCTGATCCGGATCATTGCAGATGGGAATCACCCGATGATTGGCCACATCATAAAGGATAAGTCCACTCTCACTGTCCTGCACCTCAGCCTTTGCCAGACCATCAGTATGTGACTCAAGAAAAGACTTATTGACCGAATAAGCAATCAAATTGAGCGAAGGATGCCAAGCAGGATAGACTCCACTACTGATAGTCTCTGGGATTTTCAAATTATACTTACCCAGTTTCCCCTGATCATAAATCACCGTACCAGCATATTCCTCTCGCACGTGGAATTGCATTCGCTCAGTATGATAGTTCTGAAAAGCATGGCAGTTAACGCAATGACCACCTTCTGGAGCATCAAGCATCTGATTATTATAAAATTCCACTTCTTCAAATGTTTCCACATTACGCTGACAGAGGCTGATAAGCTCATAAGTATTGTAAGGTGGAATCAGACGGTAAGACACATAAGTATCAATGCTATCCGGAGCTACATTAATCTTAAAAGCAGGATGTTTGCGCCACTGGCCAGCAACCTCAGTGTAAACTTCTACATCCAAGCTCTTGCCTACTGACAGTCGAAGCATCTCTCTCCACTCCTCTTCATCGATCATCACCTTCCTCCCTTCTCCATAAGTATAGGAGCCACCATTATATGAGATGCATGCCACAACATTTGTTACAGAATCATCTATAATTGCGAAATTAAGGGGAGCGATATTTGGTGGAATAGTAACATCCGCATAGTCTGGCAGTATTTCTACTGGCCATGAGCATACAGAGAACTTCTCTGGCACTTCAGGGCGCATGCCACACCCGGTCAGCAGCCAAAAACTGCAGATCAAAAAAACGAAAGAGAGCCGAGATTTAATAACTCTTATTTCCAGTGTTGCTTTCATAATACCAATCGAATGTCTGCTGATTAAAATACTTTGGCAACTCCTGTTCTCCAGAAGGATGCTGTTTCAGCAACTCCTCATAATGAGAAAGAGCAGAGTTGAAACACTTCTGATTGCGTGACAGAATAGAAAAATGTACTGCTATCTGTTGTGCCTCTGGCGTATCATAATATTCATGGCTCAGCCGCTCTAAGAGGTATTTCTCACTATAGCCACGGTCATTTGTCAGTTCATCATGGCCTGTCATGAAGCGTTGCACATTGCTGATTTCTTCTTGTGTCGGCTCATAGTTCTGGTAGAAAAGCGTAGTCTTGAGTAACGCCTTGAATTTGGCAGCAGCCTCATCTTCTCCATTGGCCAAAAGACAACGATACATCATTCGCATATAAAAAGGGGAGAGACCATACTCAATATTATTCTCCATACACCAGACAAAAGCAAAATTAGGAATTCCTAACCAATAGTAGAATAGCGGAGCCGCCGAGTGAGCCATGTGAATTGGCAGATCGACGTTCATCTGCGGACGAACGCCACCGATAGGATAATCAAAAGCAGCACCCCCCAGGCGACCTTGTTGCGCCAGAGCCACATCTTTCATGATGACCATCTCGCGTGTCGGTTTACTTCGCGAACCTTTAATTTCATTTAGCACCACATCCCATTGGCCATTATCCATAGCACGAAGCATTCGCAACTCTGTGTGGAAATTAGCATTTCGATAATTAAGCATGTTGCCAAGAAATACCACAATTACAACCAATACAGCAGGGAGCCATGAGAGGCAGGTTTTCTGCTGTAGGCGAGTCATCAATGGCATAAGCAAAACCGCAACCGCCATAACCCAGAAAGGGATTTCGAGCAAAATACTGCTTGCTTCTGGAATTATGATGTGATGGAAGCCATATAGCAGGCTGTCTTCGCGCCAGTGAACACCTGGCGAATGATAATAGAGAGCCGCAACCGCTATTAATGCTGCTGCTGAAGCACAGATGAGTTTAAGCCAGTACTCTTTTGGTCGGTGCCAAGGCGAACACAGCAGCATAGCCAGAACCCCGAGGGAGGCATACCATCCCAACAGAGGGTAGCCGAAAAGGATCATCAGCGTGAGCGAAAGCAAACGACCATGTTCTCCACAACGAGAGTAGAACCACTGCATCAGACTCACAGCAAGAAGTCCAAGGGTCGGACCGAACCAGTAACTGCGTGTTTTCAGGCAGAAGATCCAATAACCTAAATCAGTAATCGAAGCTAATAGAGCAATGACTGGAATCAAAGCAAACAAATGCCACCAGCCACACAACCGATTGGCTTTGATCAAAGCAAAAGCAGAAATACCCCAAAAAAGAGTTATGATAGTAGCTCCAAGCCAAGGATAAAAGAAAAACTGCGTCAGCCAATCGCCTGCCCACTCGCGCAAACCTCCAGGTTGGCCGATGTATTGCTGTAGATAAGCCTGGGTCCCTTGCCATGGAGAGAAATCCTGGATAGCAAAAAGCAACTCACTATGTTGAAAAACGAGCACAGCCCATGCATAGCAGAGCACTGCTATGCAAATGGGCTGTGTGAGTTGCAAATTCTTTATTCTCATTTCACGACTTTCTTACCATTGACGATATACATTCCTGCAGGAAGTTCATCAATAGAAGTAGCAGACAAACGGACACCATTGAAAGAATAGATTCCATTCGGACTGACAGACTCTTCAGAAGCAATGCCATCAAGGGATGTTGGATCATACCATTCTCCACCAAGTCCTTTCACAAAACCAGCATAGACATGCTTACGATAATTATTGAGATCCCAGATTCCGACAGGCTCTCCTCCTCGCCATCCACCTCCGGCAGGAGCATCTGTAGGACACCATTGGCAGATGCCCCATTGCTGTTCTGCCGGTATAATACGCAAGTATTCCTTGATAATCCATTCATAATAATCGGCCATCAGTTTATGCTGACTCTCAGTAATATTTGTGGTCTTTACAGCAGTTCCGAACTGACGATCACAGAAACCCATGTCCAACTCAGACACACGCACAAGCTTACCTGTAGCTGCCATCAACTCGAACATATTAGTTATCGCCTTCTTCTGATTGTTCTGATCATTGGTATTATTATAATAACTGATATGCATCTGCGTACCAATACCATCAATCTTAGCACCACCCTTTTCCCAGATACCGATCCAATAGATGAGACTCTTGAGCTTCTTGTTATCATCCCATGTACTCTCCAGATTATAGTCATTGATAAAGAGTTTAAGATCTTCAGGGTTAGTTCCATCGACAGCCGCATAAGCTGCACGTGCTTCACGCTCAGCAATTACACCATAGTTCTCTGGGCCGAGGTAATCCTGCCAGAAGAAATTCGCACCACCGACATCCCATGAACCACTATCCTTTTGTTTAGCGTTTTGTAGTTCATAGAATCCGTTCACGTTACCTGATCCACCAACAGCCTCATTGATAAGATCCCAAGCCTTAACCTTACCCTGAGTAGCCTTCATCATTCCAGTCATCCATTGTCGCATGGCCCAGATAAGTGTATCTGCTTTCTCCTCTGATGTCAATTCAATCTTCTCATAGCCCTCAGTAGTGATAGTAAAATATGCTATTGAGACACTACCAGCTATGTTTCCGAAGTTGAAGAGGAGTCGTGTGCACTTTTCTCCATTAATCGTAGTAGATACCTCAAACTCTTTATATTCTGTAGTGAGGTTGAGTGTTGGGAAATTGCCGCAACTTGGATAGCCAAGGGATGCGTCTGGATTCTGGAAGCCAATAGAGAACTCGTAGTTCTGGCTTGCCTTAGCTTTGATTTTCAATGTTGCTTTAGTTCCTACTGGGATTATTGACCCATCAATAGCTGCTTGTGAAGACCAAGAGTTACCAGCAGTGGTATTCTTCAAAACAAGTGCACCATTTTCTACAACACGTGTTGACCCTTCACCCCAGCCTCCTAGGGCCTGTGTGCCCGGCTTAGAGTAATCGTAATCGTAGAGAACCTCTTTCTTTCCTTCTGCACTTGGTACGGTACGGCCAGATATGAGAGAACTCAACCAGCCGACAGGCTGCTGAGAGTGCCAGGCCAAAGTGTGACCATAAACATTGAGGCCGGCTTCTGTTGCTGCATTGACAT